>JAFSTZ010000299.1 GCA_017445525.1 Eubacterium sp. | reverse complement strand
GGATTCTAAACATGCGGATAGTTCATCCGCGATTCACAGACAAAGGAATAAGCACAGCAACTACAGAGCCATACTCTCAGGACTTGGTTTATTTTTGTTCGTATTTTTTTTGATATACGGCTCAATCTTTGTTATGATGCCAGCGATCCTAAGTTCTGCCCGAGAAGCCGAGTCAGCGACGAAGGCTGATCGGCTGCAGTCTACTGTTCGAGTGCTGCCCTGCGATCACGAAGTGATCGCAGCTGCCTCGGGTCCTGCGGTCCCCACCAAAAACCTTTAGATCATCCTTCTGTCATCATACAGCGAGACCATGAAGTCAGGAGAATCACGAACCATATCCGCTTCCACACCGGGAGGGATACCCGTAACCTGGGAGAGCAGCAATCCGAAGATCGTTTCCGTAAACTCATCAGGCATTGTCACAGCCCGTAAAAAGGGGACTGCCATGATCACGGCACGCACGGAAAACGCATACGCCACCTGCAAAGTTCGCGTAAAAAAAGCAACCAAGAGGAGATAAAACCAGTCACAGGAGCAGAAGTGTGATCGAAAAAACGGCGCCCTACCAGACGCCGTTTTTCTTTGCCCATGGTTTAACAACATTTTTCACATACGCAAATGTCTTTTCCTCACCCTCATCTCTCAGCATCGTGATCAGCTTTTCAAGCTGCGCCGATGTAGTCGGGTGCATAAATCGCTTGCCTCTTCCCTTTTCAAAATACTGCATGGGTTTGGCATCGGAATATCTATCCGCAAAATATATCTTGCTTGCAGCCACTCTGTCACAGAACATCTCTACCACATATCCTACAGGCATGCGGACGGGTTCTTTTTTCCTGGTCTTCATGTTGTAATCGTTCCAGTATTCAAAGTGATGCTTGTTCCTGCCCTGGTGATGTAACCAGGCTCGTGAGTAACCCTTATGCAGGCGAGCTCCCATGTTCGGGCTTTTGTCAGGCCGGTAGTACACTATACCCTCGAGGAACTCGGTAGGGGAGTACTTTGACAGATCGTGCCTGAGCCCCTGCCACAGTATGCCGCATTTATAACAATGACGTATCACCAGATGTCTGTGACGCGTGATAGTCACGAAGTGATCTTTGATGTGTAACATATCATACCTGTCCGTAGTAAGCGTTTGCACCATGCTTACGATAGTAATGCTTGTCCATCAGATACTGAGGAGCCTTTTTGACATCCGGATTGAGTGTCAGCGTATGATGCGCCATCTCAGCCACCTTGTCGAGCACTACGGCATTGTAAACCGCATTAGCCGGTGATGTACCCCATGTGAACGGACCGTGATTCTTTACAACTATGCCGGGAACCTCCATAGGATCCTTGTCCCCTATAGTCTCGATGATGACGAGTCCGGTATTCCTCTCGTATGCCTGATTGATCTCCTCTGCGGTCAGATCTCTGGTGCAAGGTATATCTCCAAAGAAATAGTCCGCATGTGTCGTCCCGAGTGCCGGAATATCCATCCCCGCCTGAGCAAATGTCACCGCCCATGTGGAGTGAGTATGCACTACTCCTGCAATCTCTGTATACTTTCTGTAAAGCTCGATATGTGTCGGTGTATCAGATGAAGGACGGTAATCTCCCTCGATGATATTCTGGTCAAAATCAACCACCACCATATCCTCAGGCTTCATAACATCATAGTCAACACCACTTGGCTTGATAACAACATAGTTGTGTTCACGGTCGATGCCGCTGACATTTCCCCAGGTGTAGATAACAAGCCCCTTCTCCACGAGCTCCATGTTTGCCTCAAATACTTCTTTTTTCAGTTCCTCAAGCATAGTTTTCCTCCTTATCATGATACTTACTACTTAACTATCACACTCACCGGCAAAGCGGTCATCTTTCTGCCCTTTGATGATTTCAGATAGTTACGCAACTTTTTATTTTTAACCACTATGGTTTTAAGCTTTTTGCATCCTTTAAATACATTCTTTCCAATGCTCTTAACAGACTTTGGAAAAGTAAGAGAAGTTAATGATGCACAACCACGAAACACCCCGTCATTTATATATTTCAGACCTTTGTTCATCTTTACTTTTTTAAGTTTTTTACAACCCAAAAATACCTGAAAGAATACTTCTTTAATATACTTTCCAAATGTCACGCTTTTTAACTTTTTCGCCTTTACAAATGCTCTGTAATCGATGTATTTAACCTTTTCGGTCTTTCCAAAAACAGTTATCTTATCAAGTATTTTTATATTCTTTTTCTGGGCACCGTAATCATAAGAATAAACCATAAAACTGTTGTCCTCACGGGAAGGAGAATATGACACGCCTCCCTTTATCTCCTCGAGATCGGGATTGATCTCGGAGTTCTTTTTAACAGTCTTCGGAATACTGATCTTCTCCGGATAAGAGAAGTATGTGTGATACTCTCTTATACTGTAATCCATATAATAATTGCCGATCCTCTCCTCATCTATACGGTAAATCTGCTTATCATCAACACCTATATAAAGAGCGGTCGGAAGATAATTCTCATCAGTCAGATATAGGCTCTCATCTGAATACGGAATCTCTAAACAGTAGCAAAGATGCTTTTCGTTATTGGGCGTATATACAAGGATCTTTCCGGCATAGACATACTCACTTGCAACAGGAAATGCTTTCTCTTTTGTAGTGAGAAAATCGGAAAAGTTTTCCTCTATACTTGTCTTAACTGATTTTTTGTCCACCAAGCTCATATAGTATACCGGCTTATTATCAGCACCCCACTCCATCTCGTAGACCACTCTTGAATTGTAATCAAACCAGTTGTTCTCTTCGTAATCTAAACCACCTTTTCTGTAGGTATTATTTTCAGTATTGTTATAACTTATTACGCCTGTCTTATTCGCGGAATCATATCCGATAAAATACCACCCGTCCGAGCTCTCAAGTGTATAACAAACAGCATCATGTGTTTTATAATTGTCAAACGACTCCTGCACGAGAGGTGCAAGCTGATCAGCGGTCAGATCAGGGATCTGATCGATAGCCTGTTCAGCTCTTGACGTTGTGCAGACCAGGGACAGACTCATGGATATGATCAATCCCGCAGCTATGATCTTTTTATATAAATATTGAACTTTTTTCATATTCCGGTTCCTCTTATAATGACATAAATATAACGATGCATTTTCTCTGTTGTACCGCGCCGACTGTGACAGATCATCTGTCATTCCTCTCACTCAAGCACATGCTCCACACCCTTTTCTATAATACTCCTCACGTGATCATCATCCAAGGAATAGTAAACTGTTTTTCCATCCCGTCTGGATCTCACCAGGCGATTGCTCTTTAAAACCCTCAACTGATGTGATATGGCAGACTGCGTCATGGACAACCTCTCCGCAATATCCGTAACACATTTTTCTCCGGGAAAAAGCTCGTACAATATCCTGATACGTGTAGTATCTCCGAACACCTTGAACAACTCGGCAAGATCGTAAAGCTCCTCCTCTGAGGGGATACATTTATCCATCATAACCTCCTGACCGACATCCCATGCCACCTGCATTTTCTTCTACGCATGACGACTCATGGGGATGCATCCATACTTTTACATTATATAGCAAACCTTTGCCAAGTGCAAGATTTTTTTACGGACATGATATTTTTCTTGAAATTCTGATTAATATATGATAATATGGTTTTTCGGTGGTTACTCAAAAGCAGTAACCAGTGTCAGTAATCATAGCTGAATAGAGATACTATGCAGAGACCAAGAATTGCATGTGTCACTATCGGTATAGTGAAAGGAAGTATGTTTAAAAATGAACAAGATCGTAAAAAAAGAACCATTGAACCCCACAGTGGTGCGTATGGTCGTGGACGCTCCGCTTATTGCTAAAAAAGCAGAGCCGGGACAGTTTATCATCTTCAGAGCGAAAGAAGACTCGGAGCGTATACCTCTGACCATCGCAGATACCGATCCCGAGGCAGGAACGGTAACCATCATCTATCAGATCGTCGGAGCAGGCGTGATGGAGCTCGACTCTCTGAACGAAGGAGAGTTCATCCATGATTTCGTGGGACCGCTCGGAAAACCGACCGAGACCGACGGACTCAAAAAGGTCGCAGTAGTCGGAGGCGGCGTGGGATGTGCCATCGCCTATCCGGTAACAAAAAAGCTGCATGATCTGGGATGCGAGGTACACGCCATCGTGGGATTTAGAAATAAAGACCTTGTGATCCTCGAGGACGAGTTCAAGACCGCTTCAGATAAATATGTCATGATGACGGATGACGGAAGCTACGGAGAAAAAGGTCTCGTTACCGACGCTCTCAAAAAGCTTATCGAGGAAGGAAATAAATACGATGAGGTTATCGCCATAGGGCCGCTCATCATGATGAAGTTTGTATGCCTCACCACAAAGGAGTACGGCGTAAAGACCGTCGTAAGTATGAACCCGATCATGGTAGACGGTACCGGGATGTGCGGTTGCTGCCGTCTCACAGTCGGAGGCGAGACAAAGTTTGCATGTGTTGACGGTCCGGACTTTGACGGCCACGAGGTAGACTTTGACGAGGCCATGAAGCGCGGTGGCATCTATAAAGAATTTGAGACGAAGGCACGCGAGGCATCGTGTAACCTTCTTAAAAAGGAGGTGCAGTGATATGCCAAACATGGATCCGAAGAAAAATCCCATGCCGGTTCAGGAGCCGGATGTGAGAAATAAAAACTTCAACGAGGTTGCACTCGGCTACACCTACGAGGTGGCCGTAAACGAGGCGCAGAGATGTCTGAACTGTAAAAACAGACCATGCGTAGAGGGATGTCCGGTATCGATACAGATTCCTGATTTTATCGCCTGCGTTGCAAAGGAAGATATGGAGGGAGCATTTGAGGTACTGAACTCATCCACATCTCTTCCGGCAGTATGCGGTCGTGTCTGCCCGCAGGAAACACAGTGTGAGCAGAGATGTGTCCGCGGCATCAAGGGTGAGCCGGTAGGCATCGGAAGGCTAGAGCGTTTCGTGGCAGACTGGCACAGAGAGAACAACACCAAAAAGCCTGTCGTACCAAAGCAGAACGGACACAAGGTTGCTATCATCGGCGCAGGTCCGTCCGGACTTACAGCAGCAGGTGATCTTGCAAAGCTCGGCTACAAGGTTACGGTATATGAAGCACTGCATGTCGCAGGAGGAGTACTGAGCTACGGTATCCCCGAGTTCCGTCTCCCGAAAGACATAGTAAATAAAGAAGTACAGAACCTCATAGATATCGGTGTTGATATCGAGACCAACATGGTCATGGGCAAAGTCCTCACCATCGACGAGCTGTTTGAGATGGGAAATGAAGCCATATTCGTAGGCTCAGGAGCAGGTCTCCCGAGATTCATGAACATCCCCGGCGAGAGCCTGAACGGCGTTTACTCGGCCAACGAGTTTTTGACCAGGATAAATCTCATGAAGGCTTATCTTCCTAACTCAAAGACTCCCATACAGCATGCAAAGAAAACCGTCGTTGTCGGTGGCGGAAATGTCGCCATGGATGCTGCCAGATCAGCTATGCGTCTGGGTTCCGACGAGGTTTACATCGTCTACAGACGAGGCATGGAGGAGCTTCCCGCTAGAAATGAAGAGATCGAGCATGCCGAAGAGGAAGGGATCATCTTTAAAACACTCCACAATCCCGTGGAGATCCTCGGAGATGAGAACGGCAACGTCTGCGGCATAAGATGTATAAAAATGGAACTGGGCGAGCCGGATGAGAGCGGCAGACGTCGTCCCATCGAGATCCCCGGATCCGAGTTTGAGATAGAGTGTGACTCAGTTATCATGGCTATAGGTACATCACCTAACCCGCTGATCTCATCTACAACACCCGGACTCGACACCAACAAGAGAGGCTGCCTGATCACACAGGATGATTCGGGACTCACAACCAGAGAGGGCGTATACGCCGGCGGAGATGCAGTCACCGGAGCAGCAACCGTCATCCTCGCCATGGGCGCAGGCAAGTCGGCTGCAGCAGCAATTGATGAGTATATCAAAAACAAAAGCTGAAAACCTACGGCGTGAATAGTGATCAAAACTACAAAATTTATGTTCACGATTCAGCTATTGACAGTAAAAAACAGACAGTCAAATCGGCTGTCTGTTTTTTTGATCACTTATCATAATCCTTATCTCTGATATCTCTTCGCTTTACTTTACCTGATATGGTCTTCGGAAGCTCCGGTGTGAAATCAAGTATCTTCGGCCATTTATACGACGCTATATTTTTCTTTAATGACTTCATGATATCGGCACGCAGCTTATCCGACGCCTCGATACCGTTGGCAAGCACGATACTTGCTTTGATAGCCTGTCCCCTGATAGGATCCGGAACCGCTGTGACCGCGCACTCCAGCACATAGGGCAGTCTCATGATCTCGTTCTCTATCTCAAAAGGTCCTATGCGGTATCCGCCTGACTTGATCAGGTCATCCGTACGACCTACATACCAGTAGTAACCATCATCATCGATGTACGCAGTATCACCGGTATGATAGTAACCATCATGCCAAACCTCCGCAGTCTTCC
>JAFSTZ010000298.1 GCA_017445525.1 Eubacterium sp. | reverse complement strand
TCTGTACAAGACTGCGAGCACTATGACCAAGAATCAGGCAGAGCAGATGCGAAGTATCAGACGACTGTCCGACTACACCGCAAAGATGCAGGATGGCCTGATCATCACTATGGCGGATATGGTCGAGAGTCGTGACTCGGATACCGGCGCTCATGTGCAAAAGACTGCCGCCTATGTAAAGATCATAGTTGAGGGATTGGAAAAAAAGGGTTATTATCCGCATAAGATCACACCCAAGTTTAAGTCAGACGTGGTGAGAAGCGCTCCGTTGCATGATATCGGAAAGATACATATCCCCGATAATGTGCTGAACAAACCAGGAAAGCTCACCAAGGAAGAGTTTGAGATCATGAAGACTCATACGACTGCCGGAAGGAGGATACTTGAGAACGCCATCAGCACCACAGAGGGTGACAACTATCTGAAGGAAGCGAGAAACATGGCAGCCTATCATCATGAGAGATGGGACGGCAAAGGTTATCCGGAGGGTATACACGGTGAGGTGATACCGCTGTCTGCGCGTATCATGTCGGTGGCGGATGTTTTTGATGCGCTGACCTCGCCGAGAGTTTACAAGCCGGCATTTCCGCTGGAGGAGGCCATCTCCATCATGGAGGAGGGCAAGGGAACGCAGTTTGATCCGAAGTGCGTTGAGGTATTCTTTGAAGCTCTGCCCGAGGTAAAGGTGATACTGAGGAAGTATAATCAGCAGTGATAGAAGATACAATCGGACTCACAAACAGTATATGACCGGGAAACGCTGAAATGATCAGTGTATCCATAAGAGTAGCAGATAACAGGGAGAGTGTTCATCAGTATGAAAAACCGCATGCTAAAACTGAAGACTGCACTTATGATAACTGCCTTATCGGCAGCGGTTTCTTTGGTTATGCCTTCGTATGCGGATGCCGTTACAAAATCAGGTGGTGGTTATGCGGTGACAGGGCAGATCGACGGCGTATCCTATACGACCAAGATATATGATGCGACAAACGGATTGCCGACTTCGGATGCAAACAGCGTCCTCGGAGCTTCCGACGGTTATATCTGGGTTGCCGGATACAGCGGAGTCATGCGTTTTGACGGAAGTACCTTCACCAAGCTGTCTGATGAAGACGGGCTGACCAGCGGATGTGCTCTGTTTGAGGACAGTAAGCAAAGGATCTGGGTAGGAACCAATGATAACGGAGTTGTCGTCATCGAAGGAAACAGAAGAACTCATCTGACATACAAGGATGGCCTGACATCATCATCCATAAGGGATTTTGCCGAGGACAAGGAAGGGAACATTTATATTGCGACAACGGAAGGTGTTTGTTATGCTGATACTGATCTGAAGGTGTATCCGGTCGATGAGAAAAAGATCAATGAAGAGAAGATCCTGAGGCTTGATGCGGATGTTTCCGGTTATATATACGGACAAACAAAGAGCGGGCTTATTTTTAGGATAGAAAATAAAAGAGTAACGGATATTTACAGCGGAGAGGAGCTCGGAGTGGAGCAGATCTCGACGATAAAGGCTGATCCGCAGGTTCCCGGAAATGTATATTTGGGGACGGTCGGCAACTATATCTATCACGGGGCATTCGGTGACAAGGTGGACAGGATGGAGCTTATCTCGGTTGCGCCGCTGAAGGGAGTTCAGTGGATCAGTTATGACTGTAACAGGCTGTGGGTATGCTCTACCAGTGAAGCCGGTTATCTGGACAAGTTCAACAATTTCCGGCTGCTCCACGAGAACACGTTTGACAGTGGGATCGAGATGATGACCTCCGACTATCAGGGAAATATGTGGTTTGCTTCCTCGACACAGGGAGTGATGAAGGTTGTATCGAACCGGTTTATAGATGTTTTCCGCAGAGCGCATATCCCGGATGAGGTGACAAATGCTGCCTGCATCTACAGGGATGAGGTGTATATCGGGACGGATTCGGGTCTCAGGGTTGTAGATAAATACTGCCAGTCAGTGAAAAACAAGGTCCTGGATTTCATAGGGACTGCGCGGGTTCGCTGTATCCGGCGCGGTGTAGATGACGATCTGTGGATAGGGACATACACCAACAATCTCGGTGTCGTGCATCTCTCCAAGGATGGAAGGATCACATCGATCAGCCGTGCAGGCGGTATGCCGGATAATGAGGTCAGGTGTATCTGCGTGAAGAGCGACGGGACGGTCCTGGCCGGCACAAACAGTGGGATGGCGATGATCAGGGACGATAAGGTAGTAGATACCCTGGGCTCGTCAGATGGCATGGAGAACACGACAGTCCTTACTATAGAGGAGTATGACGAAGGAAAGATATATATTGGCACCGACGGCGATGGGATATATGTGTATGACGGGAAGAGTATAAAGAAGCTCAGCAGAGATGACGGTCTGACGAGTGATGTGGTCATGAGGATAAAAAAGGACGAGGACAGAGGTCTGTACTGGCTGATCACATCAAACTCCATCCAGTATATAAAGGACGGAGTTATAAAGACCGTGAAGTCTTTTCCCAACACCAGCAATTTTGATATATGTTTTGATAAGGATAATAACGCCTGGATCGCATCTTCATACGGCTTATATACACTGAGTGTATTTGATCTGATCAATGACTCCGTGAATGATTACAGACTATATACACTTGACAATGGCCTGATAAGTATACCGACATCGCAGGGATACTGTG
>JAFSTZ010000005.1 GCA_017445525.1 Eubacterium sp. | reverse complement strand
CGTTTATGGCAGGTGAAACACCCTTTGACGATATCACGATGCTTTGCTTTAGGTACTAAAACTATTCACGTCTGTGTCGAATTGAGAGTAGTACAATTCCGAATACAGACCATTTTTCTCGAGGAGCTCTTCGTGCTTGCCCATCTCGACAACATCTCCGTCTTTCATGACAAATATACAGTCAGCATTTCGTATCGTAGATAGTCTGTGTGCGATAACAAATGAAGTACGTCCCTCTGTGAGTCTGTCTACAGCCTTTTGGATGAGAGCCTCACTTCTGGTATCAACGTTGCTCGTTGCCTCATCGAGTATAAGTATGGGCGCGTCCTTGGCAAGCGCTCTTGCTATAGTCAAAAGCTGTCTCTGTCCCGCCGAGATATCACTCTGCTCGCTGATCACGGTATCGAGGCCATCAGGGAGTGTATTTATCAGATGCGACAGTCCGCATTCTTCTACTATGTCTGCAAGCTTCTCTTCTGTTACACCCTCAGTTGAGTACAGGATATTATCCCTGATCGTTCCCTGAAATGTCCATGTATCCTGCAAAACCATCCCCAAAGAATCATGAAGGTCTCTCAAACTAATCTCAGAGATCGGTGTCCCGTCTATATAGATCTGCCCGCTGTTAGGCTCATAAAAGCGCATCAAAAGATTGATAAGCGTACTCTTGCCGGCTCCGGTGGGTCCAACAATAGCAACCTTCTGTCCGGCTGATACCGTGGCGGAGAGATCCTTTAACACGATCTGTTCAGGCAAATATCCGAAACGCAAGTGTTCAAAGCGTACTTCGCCGCGAACACTTTTTTTCTCCTGTACCGAAACATCCGATACATTTGCAGTAAGCTCTTCCATGATAGAATCGTCATCGATCTCATCAGCCTCCATGACCTCGGCGATCCTGTCTGCCGAAGCTGAAGCTGTCTGCATGGAAGATGAAAAAGATATCATGGCATTTACCGGGTCTCCCAGCATAGGCGCATACAGTATAAATGCCGCCATACCACCGATAGTCAGACTATCCGGCATGATGGAAAACAGCACGGCTGCGGTTATAGCAACTGCTATGTAGTTAAAGTTAGCGAAAAAAATCAGTAACGGTTGAACGATTCCCTGCATGAATTGGGATTTTCTTGAGCTTGTCCTGACAGCTTCATTTCTCGTCATAAACTCATTTATCATATCCTCTTCACAGTGGAAGGACTTTATGACCATGTGTCCGGATATACTCTCCTCTACCACCGAGTTCAACTCTCCGATCGTTCTTTGCTGGTCTACTATATGTTTTCTTGTCTTTTTAACAACAAACGATACCAGTAAAAAGCCGATAACGGTTGCGATCAATACACTTATGGTCATATAAACATTTGTTATGAACATAAGTATCAAAAGGAGCAACAGCTTGATCATATTGGCCGGAGCTGGTGCTATGGTATCAAGGATCGAGGCGGTGATGTTGTTGATATCACTTGAAAAACGGCTTTGTATATCGCCGACCCTGTACGTGTCAGTCACAGAGATCTTGGTCTTGCTGAGTTTTATGTTCATCTCATCTCTCAATCCCTGACCGATCTTTCCGACTGCCTTTGATGATGACACCTGTTGGGCTATAGTAAATACAACATAGACCAACAGCAATCCTATAGAGATTAACATATAAGGCAGTATCCCGTCAAACTCGAAATCACCACCCATATTCTCCTGTATATAGTCTCCGATCTTCTGTATCTGTGTTGGTAAAAATGCCTGCGAAACAGCAGCAATCAAAGCAAACACAGCAGCAAGGATGATACGTCCTTTGTTGATGCGGACAAAACGCCATATAAGTTTTCTTCCTTTTTTCTCCATGTGTTTATGCCCCTTTCTGACCGCCTGTCATACCCTCGATCTGGGTATAAGCGATTTCCTTGTAGACATCACATGTTTCAAGCAGTTCATCATGTGTTCCCTCTCCGACTATACGACCTTTATCCATCACATAGATCCTGTCGGCATTTCTGATCGTAGAGATCCTCTGTGCAACTATGATCACAGTGGCACCGGCCGCATTTTTCTTAAGCGCTTTGCGAAGTTCGCGGTCTGTCTTGAAGTCAAGTGCCGAAAAGGAGTCGTCAAAAAGGTATATCTCAGGATCCCTGCAGACAGCACGCGAGATCGTCAGACGCTGTCTCTGACCTCCGCTGAAATTGGTTCCGGAACCCTGTACCATAGTGTCATAGCCCTCCGGTTTTTGCATGATAAACTCATCGGCCTGACCTACTTTGGCAGCCTTTTTTATTTCGTTTAAGCTCTTGGCATAACCTCCGTCATCACCAAAATCTATATTATCTGCTATAGATCCCGAAAACAGCCTTGCCTTCTGAGGAACATAGCCAATCATATTTCTAAGCTCTTCTATGGTATAATCCTTGATATCGTCTCCGCAGATCTTTATACTTCCATCATCTGCATCATACAGTCTGGGGATGAGATTCAGAAGCGTAGTCTTACCGCAACCGGTATTTCCTATAAATGCGACCGTCTCGCCCTGACCGGCTTTAAAGCTTATATCATTGAGAATATTTGAAGCGGACTGCGGATATTTAAATGAGACATGTTCAAAAGAAATCGCGGGAGCCTTTTTATCCTTTTCGGCGCCTTTACCGTCGGTGATCACTATCTCATCTTCAAGGACCTCATTTATACGTTTGGAAGAAACGATAACAGCGGGAACAGTAACCATACCCTTGATGATAGATACAACCGCACCCATGATGATTGTAGCGTATGATGAGAACTCGATCATGCTTGCATAGAGATTTGCCCTGCCTTCCACAGGACTTCCGGATATGATATATCCGCCCATAACAAATATAGAGATGGTCAATGCATATGTGATCATCAGCAGTCCCGGCATAAGTATGGACATAATATTGTTTACAAATGTATTGAAAGCGGTTAATTTATCATTGGTTTCATCAAATATCTTTCTCTGATGACGATATGCATTGAATGCATGCATAACACGGATACCACTCATATGCTCTCCCACCAGGCGGTTCATGTTATCCGTATACATCTGAACATCCACCATGCGGATGGCAGCTATAAGAAGCAGGACCATCATAAGTATAAGCGCTGCTATGGCCGCAGTTCCAACCGTATATAGCCAGCGGATATCGGTATTTGACATCTTGATGATAGCCAAAACAAGTGTAACTCCTGCCCTGACAAAAAGGAGCGGTCCGCTGATCCAGAAACGCAGGATCATCTCAACATTGACAGTACATCTCGTGATGATACTCGATGTATCATAAGCACTCATCTCCTGAAGTGAAAAAGACATGATCTTTCTGTAGAGATCAGCCCTTATACCTGCTGTTGCATTTGTTCCGACATTGGCAAGCAGATATCCGCTTATGATAAACAGTGTAAGGCTTCCCAGTGCACATGCAAGCATCAGCGATGCCGGTACCATAACATCCGAGATAGTAACTCCTGAAGTTTGTACCAAAACAGTGATCTTTGCAGTATACTCCGGGATCTTCAACTCCAGAAGCACCTGAAAAACCACGCTCAGACAGCTGATGATAAACATGACAACATCTTTTTTGGAAAGATATTTAAAGCTTAGTTTCATACACTAACCTTCTTTCAAGTAGATACAAACAATGATTTAATCAAAATGAAGCTACGTCTTCCCCTCCAAACAGAGATTTCCATCTGTCCAAAACATCCTTCTCGTAGGTAACATTTTTCTGCTCATCGGCTCTGATCATAAAGAGGTTTGTTCCGTCGGAGGGCACAAAACCATCGATATCAGGCACCCCGTTTTTGATAAATCCGGCGATCAGCCTGTTCATCTTTTTGGCAAGTTCTCTGTCTTCATCCTTCCAGTAATCATCTCTGAGCTTAGACAGATGATCGGTAAAGTACGGCACCTCGCATGAGTGGAAGGATCCAAACTCTGCAGCATCCGGTCCCGGCATGACATGCGGAAAGTGATAAATATAAGTTTTGCCCTTACATGTTTTGTTTCTGACGTAAGCAAACTCCAGCAGATCATATATCATCGCATCATAGCACAGACTTGCCATGGCATGAATCTGTTCCCCCATAGGCGCATCTGTATCAATACCATACTCTGTTACCAGTCTCTCTCCCCTGTTTGGATAAAAATGATCCAGCGCCTGAACCAAAGCATCTCTGCCGGCACTGTTTACGATGACATCCCTCAGCAGAAAGAACATCGGAACCGAACCGAAATCCCTGCCGACCATCCCCATCATCATTGTCACATCGGGATTGGTTCCGCGCATCACCTCATGTCTGAAGGTATCCTTTGCGTAGATGTCGTCGATCACAGGTCCCTTGATATATGTATGTTTTAAAAACGTTTCGGGTGGCAGTTCTCTCAGCTTCTCAACAGAGTCATCATACTCATCAAGAAGTTTTCTTGCATTTTCATCTGCTGCCTCTTTGGTAGAATAATTCATGGTGTTCTTCTCAGGGAATGAGTTGAGGCCCATGGACACAACATTTTTAAACAATGGAGCCACACGCTCGCTTACACTCAAAAGATTGACCTGTATGGCACCTGAGCTCTGCCCCCAGATCGTAACATTTTCAGGGTCACCTCCGAATGCACGGATGTTATCCCGTACCCATCTGAGTACCAACTCATCGTCTGTCAGAGTGTAGTTTCCGGAGATTCCTTCCGGTGATTCTTCATCAAGCTCATGACAGCTAAGCCAACCAAAAGCATGCTCACGCTTGTTAAAGGTTATATAGATAACATCTTTTTGGGCAAAAGGTATACCGTCATATATCTCACACGATGCACCCCCGGATGTAAATCCACCCCCGTAAAAATACACTACAACAGGCATGTCTTTGCCGTTCTTTTTTGTCCATATATTCAGATGCAGACAGTCCTCGGAATAATCTCTGCTCTGTATGATAAACTCTGTAGTCCATATCCGCTGCGAAAGCTCATCAAGAGTATTCTGATAGCAACAGGGCGAAAACTCGACACAATCCCTCACACCTTCCCTTTTTTCATAAGGACGGGCAGGCTTGAATCTATACTCTCCCGACGGTGCTTCACCGTAAGGGATTCCTTTGAACACCATTATATCATCTTCTGCATAGTACCCTCTGATGCTTCCGCTCGTAGTCTCGATAGGTTCGGTATAGCGATATTCCATAACAACCTCCATGATATACTGTTTTATTTATATCCTTTTAAGCTTATCCATACAAACAATATCCGTATAAATCTTACCTTCGTCGAAAAGCTTGCACGAAAGCCCGTACGACTCCAGCTCATCTTTGAATGCCAAAGGCAGAGTGTCATTATCATTTTTCATATTGATATAAAATGTCATATGATCCAAAAATGAAGACTCACTGACTATAGGCACACGTGATGAGGATGGGATATAAAAATCCTCTATCATCTCATCTAAGCCGCCACCAAGCTCGATCCTGCCGGGCGCTGATATACCGAGGGTAAACGGTGTTACAATCTTTTTTGGTTTT
>JAFSTZ010000034.1 GCA_017445525.1 Eubacterium sp. | reverse complement strand
GCACCATCGAAAGTGCAAAGACGACAACAGTTTCGGCAGATCTACAGAACATCACCATAAAGAAAGTGCTCGTCGAAGTCGGAGACACCGTAAAAAAAGGACAAACGCTGGTGGTATTTGACAAGACCGAATTGAAGGAGGCACTTAAAGAAGCAAAAGAGAACTATGCAGAAGTAGAAGCCTCCACCTCAACCCAGGTTGCTCAGGCGTACAGTCAGCTCTCGGAGGCAGGATCGGCTTATACCTCAAATACAGCTGATACTGCTCAATCTTCCGGGGCAGAAAAAGCATCACCTGCTTCATCCGGATCGGCTGTTACAAAGCCGGCATCAGAAACGAATTCAACATCAGTTTCCTACGCTCCGTCTTCTCAGAGTACAAGCAGTTTATCTTCAGCCAGGCAGGCATTGACACAGGCTCAAAGCAACAAAAAAAGCCAACTTAGGGAAGCAAAAAAGCAGATCCGCGAAGCGAGAAAAGCCCTGAAAGCGGCCAAACTGACAGCTACCATGGACGGAACAGTAACTGCCCTGGGAGTGCAAAAAGGCGATACCTACAACGGCGGAGACGCCGTGGAGATAAGCGACCTTACCAGCTTTCAGGTTTCAACAACAGTCGATGAATACGATATCAACAAGATAGAAAAAGGTCAGCGTGTAGTGATACTGACTGATGCAACCGGAGATGAAGAAATAGAAGGCGAGATAACCTACGTGGCTCTCACCACAGGCTCCTCATCTCTATCAGAAAACTCAGGCTCAGCAGGATCAGGCATGGATGGCGGGGCCACAGGCAGCAGTTCTTCATCAGGAAGCGGTTACGAGGTTATCATCAAGCTCTCAAAAACAGATGCCAATATCAGATCAGGCATGACCGCAAAGTGCAGTATCATCATCAAAGAAGCAACTGATGTCTATGCCGTACCGTACGATGCGATCACTACAAATGAAAGCGGAAAGAGCTCCATAACCATTATGGATTCTTCCGGACAGACAAGAGAAATTGATGTAGTCAAAGGCATGGAAAGCGATTACTATGTGGAAGTCACTTCATCGGAATTATCTGATGATATGTCAGTCATCATACCTACCGACACACCTACAGAAAGCTCATCTGACGAAACAGGATCCTCCGGAGGCTCAGGCGGTCTTCTCGGCGGAGGCGGCTCCGGAGATATGGGAAACTCATCAGGCAGGATGCCCGGCGGTCCGGGTGGAGACATGCAGGGTCCTCCGGGACAGTAAGCAACTTGACCGGATATCAGGGAAGCATTTATCGCATATCGTAACACGGCAAAATGTGTACATAACGAACGGAGGCGCGGCATGAGTAAATCAATCATAGAACTAAACGGAATAAAAAAAAGATTTTTCATCGGTAAGCCAAACGAACTCGAGGTACTGCACGGGATAGATCTGAAAGTAAAAGAAGGTGAGTTTATCTCGATAGTTGGCGAGTCAGGCTCCGGTAAATCAACTCTCATGAACATCCTCGGTGCGCTTGACCGCCCCACTGAAGGCAGCTATACTCTGAGAAACACCGATGTGACAAAGGCAAAGGATAAAAACCTGTCAGATATCAGAAACAGAGAGATCGGTTTTGTCTTCCAGACCTACAACCTGATCCCGCGATCCACCGCCCTGTCAAACGTCGAGCTTCCCATGCTGTATGCCGACATACGAAAAAAGGAGAGAAATGAACGCGCCAAAGAACTGCTGAAAACAGTCGGTATGGAGGACCGCATAACACATAAACCGGACGAACTCTCGGGCGGTCAGAAGCAGCGTGTCGCTATAGCACGCGCTATGGCCAACAACCCTTCGATCATACTTGCAGACGAACCGACAGGGGCGCTCGACTCGGTAACCGGACACAAGATAATGGATATCTTTCACAAGCTTCATGAAGAACAACATAAAACCATAATTCTTATAACACACAGTCAGGAGCTCGCTGAAGAAACCGAAAGAACAGTAACTTTAAGTGATGGAAATATAGTCAGCTGATCGATACGAGATACTATAAATGTATCAGGCAGAAGGCTCTTATCATATCGATAAAAAGTAAAACTAAGGAGGCGCTTATGCTAATATGGGAAAACATAAAGCTCGCCTTATCAGGCATACTCGGCAATAAAATGAGATCCGTGCTCACCATGCTCGGCATCATCATCGGCATCGGTTCGGTGATCGCTATCATGACGGTAAGCACCTCCCTCACTTCATCCATATCATCCACCTTTGCAGGTCTGGGTGCAAACAATGTAACCGTAGGAGTAAAGAAGCAATCGGAGCAGCAGGAAACCCGAAGCAACGGTATGCGATTCGGCTTTTCAAACCGACAGGTATCGATGGATGAAGACGATCTGATAAGCGACGAAATGATAGATGAGATAAAACAAAACTTCGGCAATCAGATAACCTCTGTTTCCTTGTCCGAAAGTGTAGGCAGTGGCACGGTAAGTTCAGCCGGTAATAGTACCTCTATCTCCGTGACCGGGATCAACAACAATTACTATGACGCAAACGATGTAGAGCTCATCACCGGCAGATATCTGACTGCAGAAGATGTAGACGGTGAAAAAGCTGTTATCATGGTTTCAGACCTTTTTATAGACACTGTATTCGGAGAAGGAACGGAGTACTCTTCGGTGCTCGGAAAGAAAATCCTGGTCGATATAAATAACATCTACTATCCGTTTTACATAGTCGGAGTATATAACTACGAAGAGGATTCAGAATCCTTCTCATCCGACTCCGATGACGAGGTCGAAACAGACGCATATATACCCATAACAACCGGAAAGGAAAAACTGCATAGCAGTTCAGGCTACAGACAGTTTACCATCGTAACTTCCGAGACAGTTACGGATGTTTCCACGTTTGCAGATCTTATAGAAAACTATATAAACCGGAGATACTATGCTGCAAATGAAGACTATAAAATATCCGCCACAACTATGAGCACACTTACTGAATCACTTAGTGAAACTATAGGAACAGTAACTATAGCCATAGCATTTATAGCGGGAATATCGCTGCTGGTCGGCGGAATAGGCGTTATGAATATCATGCTTGTATCGATAACGGAAAGAACAAAAGAGATCGGTACGAGAAAAGCTCTCGGAGCCAAAAATACATCCATACGGCTTCAGTTCATCGTAGAAGCGATGATACTGTGTCTGATCGGAGGCATACTGGGCATCCTCTTAGGCTTCGGCCTCGGCTCCATCGCCGCTTCCGTCATGGGATACTCAGCAGCGGCACCTGTAACCGCCATCATAGGATCAGTAGCCTTCTCGATGTTCATAGGAGTCTTCTTCGGATTCTATCCGGCAAACAAAGCTGCCAAAATGGATCCTATCGAAGCTCTCAGATATGAATGACAGACTCCCACATACGAAGCGCCCTTGCATTTTTCACGACATCATGTACACGCACCATGCCGCATCCCTGCGATGCGGCGTACAGAGTGATAGCAAGGGTGCCTTCTTCTCTTTCATCTACGGGAGTATCGAGAACGTATCCGATAACACTCTTTCTGGAAGCCGCCATGAGGACCGGATAGCCGGTATCAACAAGTCTTTTAATATACTTTATGACGATCAGATTCTGCTCCTGTGTTTTGCCGAAACCGACTCCCGGATCTATGATGATACGATCTTTATCTATCCCATATTTTTCTGCAATTTTCAGTGAGACTTCCAGGTCAGCCATGACTGTATCCATAAACAGATCATCACTGATATTATTACCTGTTTTTTCTCCGTCCGGATCGGTCATATCCTTCCCTTCGGGAGAGCCGTTCAAACTGAAGATCTCATCCCGGTTGTGCATGATACATACGCTCACGCCTGTCCTGGCAACAAGCTCTGCAAGCCTCTCATCCTTTGAGAATCCCCATATGGAATTAAGCATGTCGGCACCAGCAGCTATCGCTTCTTTTGCAACGTCATACTTATACGTATCTATAGAAATCGACACATCCATACGATCTTTAATTGACTTTATAACCGGCACCACACGATCGATCTCTTCCTCCGCTGTTATCTGTGTATGTCCCGGTCTTGTCGACTCACCTCCGATATCGATGATATCCGCACCGTCCGCTACCATCTTCTCCGCAGCATTAACTGCATTGTCCACGGATACATATCTGCCACCATCGGAAAATGAATCCGGAGTGACATTCAGTATCCCCATGATGTAAGTCTTTTTCCCGGTCTCAAATCTTTTATCTCCGATAATAAAATCACTCATATCTTGCCTCTTTCTATGTAAAAATATGAAGTCATATCTGATATAATGATACACTGATCTCAGTGTATCATCTATAAAAATAACAAAACAATTGTAATAAAAATAACCCGTATCGTCAAGAAGATTTTTCGCTTGCAAATATTGTACTTATATGATAGACTATTTACTATTCACGGCTGATGTATTTTAATCATCTCAGGATCGAAAGGAGTCAGCCATGCTGCTTGCAATAGATGTAGGAAATACCAATATAACCATAGGTCTTATAGACAAAAAAGAAATAAAACACGAGTTCAGACTGACCACAGATCTGCCACGTACATCTGATGAGTTCGGTGCTTCCATCATGGAACAGCTCTCCCATCAGAACGTTACTGACGATGACGTGGAGGATGTTATCATATCCTCGGTTGTTCCGAAGGTCAACTACTCACTCAGCAGTGGCATATATAAATACTTAAACTGCGATGCCATCTTCATCGGCAACGGCACCAGATCAGGTATTCGCATCGCTCTTCCAAACCCTGTTGAGGTCGGCGCAGACAGGGTTGTCGATGCGGCCGGAGCATTTTTCCTGTATGGAGGTCCTGTGATCGTTATAGACTTCGGAACTGCCACAACCTATGATCTGGTCACTGACGATGGATCCTTTGTAGCAGGCGTGACAGCCCCGGGACTGAGAACTGCAGCCAAAGCACTCTGGTCAGGCGCAGCCAAGCTACCCGAGATAGAGATCGAAAAGCCTGAGTCGATACTTGCAAAGTCAACCATCCCAAGTATGCAGGCCGGTCTGGTTTACGGCTGTATCGGACAGACCGAGTACATCATCGACCACTTCAAACAGGAATCGGGACTTGATGCAAAGGTTGTAGCTACAGGAGGTCTTGGCAGGATCATAGCTGATTCTACTGACAAGATCGATGTATACGACAGAGATCTGACGCTGCAGGGCTTGCGCATCATTTATGAAAAAAGTCGCTGAAGCATACTTTCACTTACATCGGCCCGGCACTTTTACAGTACGTTGATCAGGGATACTGCGCAAGGAGAAGCTTTAATCAGCGTTACCTCAAATATAATATAACTTAAGAATCAGGAATACAAATGATCAATACTCTTACTATCGGAAATATCCATCTTTCACCGGGCGCCATCCTCGCACCCATGGCAGGAGTAACCGACCTCCCCTATCGCAGGATCTGCAACGAGCTCGGTGCAAGCATGGTCTGTACTGAGATGGTCAGCGCCAAAGGGATCCTCTATAACAATAAAAATACGGAAGAGCTCCTGGAGATCGCCGACGACGAGCATCCCGTATCTCTCCAGCTCTTTGGTTCCGATCCCGATATAGTAGCCGATATGGCGAAACGGATAGAGGAAAGACCGTTTGACATACTCGATATAAATATGGGCTGTCCGGTTCCAAAAGTTGTCAAAAACGGAGAAGGATCCGCTATGCTGAATGATATTCCACTCGCATATAAAGTACTTGAAAAAACAGTAAAAGCCATAGACAAACCCGTAACAGTAAAGATGCGTAAGGGCTTTCATGACGGAGAGGAGCAGGGTTTTGAACTTGCAAAGGCAGCAGAGGCTGCCGGAGTGGCAGCGATAGCCGTTCACGCCCGTACAAGAGATCAGTATTACCACGGAAAAGCAGACTGGGATTTTATAAAAAAGATAAAAGAAACTGTAAGTATACCCGTGATCGGAAATGGTGATATCAACACTCCCGAAGATGCGCTCCGCATGATAAAAGAGACAGGCTGTAACGGCGTTATGATAGGCCGTGCAGCTAAGGGAAATCCCTGGATTTTTACTCAAATAAAAGAATTATTTGAAAACATAAATTCTCATGATTTTAACAATAATAGTACATCAAAAAATGATGATCCAACAAACAATACTGATATAATAATAAACAACAATATAACATATAATAAACCATCTTATCAAGAAATGTGTGACATGCTCATAAGACATGCAGAGGCCGAAGTAAACCGTCTCGGAGAAGAACGTGCGATGCGCATCATGCGAACGCATTTTTCCTGGTACGCTGCAGGTTATCCGGGCTCCACAGCCATGCGTCGAAAGATGAACAGTATCATAAAGCTCGATGATATGAAGGATCTTTTATATTCACAATAAAAGCACCGAACACAATTTTCGGTGCTTATTTTTATGCACAGAGTACTTGAAACCATGCTGACATTTACAGAAAAATGCCTGATAGTATTCCTCCAGATCCTCCAGTAATTCTTTATATTTTTCCTGATACTGACGGATCTTTAACTGCGAACCTATCTCATCATAATCATAATCATTGTCCGCTGCCGTAGTGGAAAAATACAGATTCCCTTCATCATCATAAGACAGAGTCAGTATACCGCCTATATCCTCGGTATACAGAACCATCAGTGCCTGCAG
>JAFSTZ010000297.1 GCA_017445525.1 Eubacterium sp. | reverse complement strand
GAGCAGCTGGTTCAGCGTCTGCTCACGCTCATCATTGCCCCCACCGTACTGAGTATCTCGGCTCTTTCCTATAGCATCTATCTCATCTATAAAAATGATACAGGGCGCCATGGAGGTCGCCTGCTTGAACAGATCCCTCACTCTGGACGCGCCGACTCCGACGAACATCTCCACGAAATCCGAACCGCTCAATGAGAAAAACGGGACGCCCGCCTCACCTGCGAGAGCCTTTGCGAGAAGTGTCTTACCTGTTCCCGGAGGTCCGACAAGCAGAGCTCCTTTGGGCAGCCTGGCTCCGATCTCCTTGTACTTGGCAGGATTCTTGAGGAAATCCACAAGCTCGGTGAGTGATTCCTTGGCCTCTTCCTCTCCGGCAACATCCGAGAACGATACGCCGGTCTTTTTCTCAACATACATCTTGGCGTTGGACTTGCCGACACCGCCCATCAGTCCGCCGCCCTTGGTAGCCGACCGCATGAAGAACCACAGTAAGAACCATATTCCCAGTATTGGCAGTAGGTACGTCAGAAGAAACTCCCATATGCCTGCACTTGAATCGTCTATCTCGGCCGTAAACTCAACCTGGTATTTATCAAGCATATTCTGAACAAGAGTGGTGTCGTTCACATAACCGGTATAGTAGGTCATCGCAAACGCTTTGACGTTCTCATCCACCTTCGGCTCGATGTAGATCATGTTTGACTTGAAGGTCACCTTTGACACCTCTTTGTTTTTCAGCATCTCGATGAACTTCGTATAAGTGATTTCCTGCTCCGTGCTCCTCTTTATCTCGGCATTCAAAAACAGGATCATAAACAGTGCGAAGAAAAGCGCTGCAACGGATATGATGATATTTATCTTCAGTCTGCGTTTGCGTTCCTCTTCATCTTTACGTCGATTATTCGGATTCTGTTCCATGATGAATCTTTCTTATCCTTTCTTTATATATGTAGCTACTATCCTCCGCACACGCATAATCCAAGCGTGAATAGTAACGTCCAATTGCTCTATAGTATAAAAGATTTTATAAAAAAACGCAAGTAAATGATGATGATTTTTTTGTGTCCTGTGATATACATAGAAAAAAACGGCGGATACATTAAAAAATATCAACAAAAATGATTAAATTTAATCATTCCATTTTTATTTTTAATGTGTTATGATGTTGTCACAAAAAACATCAATTTTGATGTTTTTTAATGATCAACCAGTATGGCAAGGTGATGAACGGAGCATTTCTCTGTATGAACACCAATGTAAGATATGTTATCCCATGCTATCTATATCTATACGAGGAGGGAGTATCATGAAAGGATACGAAAAGTACAAGCAACCATATTTTATGCCGCCCGAAGTGACTTTTGACTGGGCGCAGAAAACAGAGATCACCAAGCCGCCGATCTGGTGCTCGGTGGATCTGCGTGACGGAAACCAGGCTCTGATCGAGCCAATGAGCCTCCAGGAGAAGCTGGATTACTTTGATCTATTGGTGCAGGTCGGCTTCAAAGAGATAGAGGTGGGCTTTCCCGCTGCCTCCGATACAGAGTATGAGTTCATGCGTGCTCTGATCGAGCAGAACAAGATCCCTGATGATGTAACCGTACAGGTTCTGACTCAGGCCAGGGAACATATCATCAGAAAGACTTTTGAGGCTGTGAAGGGTGCTCCATGTGCGGTGGTTCATTTATATAATTCTACTTCCGTCGCCCAGAGGGAGCAGGTATTTAAAAAAGATAAGGCTGAAATTAAGAAAATCGCAGTCGACGGTGCAATCCTTTTGAAGGAGCTTGCCGATGAGACTGACGGAAACTTCAGGTTTGAATACAGCCCGGAGAGCTTCCCCGGAACAGAGGTTGAGTATGCAGTTGAGGTGTGCAACGCCGTTCTGGATATATGGAAACCAACGCCGGACTGGAAGGTCATCATAAATATCCCGACCACCGTTGAAAACGCGATGCCGCACGTGTTTGCCTCACAGCTTGAGTACGTGCACAAGCATCTGAAGTACCGTGACGGCGTAGTCCTCTCTCTCCACCCGCACAACGACAGGGGCGAGGGCGTGGCAACCGCTGAGCTCGGGGTTCTGGCCGGTGCAGATCGTATAGAGGGAACGCTCTTCGGAAACGGCGAGCGCACCGGAAATGTCGATATCGTGACCATCGCCATGAACATGTTCTCGCACGGATACGATCCGGGACTGGACTTCTCAGAGATGAATATGATCCGCACCAGATATGAGACCTACACCAGGATGCAGGTTCCGCCGCGTCAGCCGTATGCCGGCGATCTGGTATTTACCGCTTTCTCCGGATCTCACCAGGATGCCATCGCCAAGGGTATGCAGTGGCGTGAGGACGGAAAGACCGATCTGTGGACTGTTCCGTATCTTCCTATCGATCCTAAAGATGTGGGACGCACCTACGATTCGGATGTCATCCGCATCAACTCACAATCCGGCAAGGGCGGAGTAAACTACACGCTCAAGCAGAACTTCGGTATCACATTGCCTGAAAGCATGCGTGAGGAAGTGGGCTACCTGATGAAGAGCATCTCAGATGAGGAGCACAAGGAGCTGTCCGCACAGTGGATCTACGATATTTTTGAAGATAACTATATCAACCCAACGCCGGTATTCCAGATAAATGAGTGCCACTTCCGTCAGGTGAACGGCATCATGGCTTCGGTCACACTGACCTGCGGCGACAAAGATCGTATAGTGGACGCCATAGGAAACGGTCGTCTCGACGCCGTCAGCAATGCCATCAAACAGTTCTTCGGCATCAGCTATCAGCTTACCAGCTATGAGGAGCATGCGCTGACCAGAGGATCATCATCAAAGGCTATCGCTTATGTGAGCATCACATGTGACGGTGAGAGATTCTGGGGAGTGGGCATAGACGAGGATATCATCACGGCTTCCATCCATGCGCTGACTGTGGCAGTAAACAAACTGCCGGTAGTAAGGAACAATGAAGAGTTCAGAGATGACAGACTGATCCAGATGATGAACTACATCCAGGAGAACTTCAAGACAGTCACGCTTGAAAGCCTGGCTGAGTATATGCATCTTTCGGAGCCTTATATAAGTAAATATATACATGACAAGAGTGGCAAAACGTTTAAGGCTCTTTTAACAGATGTCAGACTTAAGAAAGCAAGGACGCTGTTAAAGAACGGTACTATGAATGTAGAGAGCATCGCTCTGTCGGTGGGGTATCCCAATGTTGAGCACTTTAACAGGGTCTTCAAAAAGAAGTACAATATGACACCCGTGCAGTATCGAAACGATCAGAAGAAGTGATATTGATACTTCGGCAATATCAATATATCTTTTTGAATCCTGGGTTGGCGGTCATTTCCAACTGGTTGTAGTATAAATAGAGCTGCTGGACGCCGTTTTCGAGGTGAAAATAGTGGATAATGTACGGAAACAGCAGGCAGAGGAACAAACCACCGAGGATGAGGAGTGCCACCTGATCGGTAACAAGGTATGCCGGTATCGTGATGACCGTAGCAAGACCAAAAAGTACAGTAACTATAAGATGGATAAGCCTCTCGTGCTGGAAAAATCCTATCTGCACGAGCAGGCGCTCCATCTCCTCCTGAGCTACCACCGAAGGTAGCTCTTTATTTTTGATCAGATCCTCATAGTAGGCCAGCGCAGGCCTCAAACGATTCTTATACATACTGTTCTTCCTCCCTATACTTCTTATCTATCTGTATATGCCATACTACCATGTTTTACATAATCAAAAGTCTTATCTCTCTCCCTGAATCTCCATGCCTGACTTGCTTTGTCCCGATGTGTATTAACTTTCTCAGTGGTTCCTACATCTCTCCTCTGCCGCTCTTATTATAAAAGAACATGGCGATCGCCATGGATACGATAACCGCATATCCGATCACGCTCCAGTAATCCGGTGTCTGACCGAAGATGAAAAATCCCATCGCAGTCGAGAAGATCAACTGTGTGTAATCAAAAACGGAAATCTGTTTCGCCGGGGCGTGATAGTATGCAGCTGTGATCGTAAACTGTCCGGCAGCCGCCGATGCACCGCAAAGCAAAAGCATGATAAACTGATACCATGTCGGTTGGACAAAACTAAAGATCATAAACGGCAAAGATACCACACAGGAAAAAGCAGAGAAAAATAAAACCACGAATGAACCTTTCACTCCATATGTTCCAGCTTTTCTTAAAAATGAATATGCCAGCCCCGCACCGACTCCGCCAAGCAAACCTATGGCTGCAGGCAGGAAATCCAGCGACGAAAATGACGGTTTAACCACTAACATACCGCCAAGAAATGCGATAAATACAGCTCCACCCTGAAACGGCGTAAATTTCTCTTTTAATATAAAATATGAACCTACAACAGCAAAGAACGGGGACATTTTGTTCAAAATAGAAGCATCCGACAGCAGTAGATGATCAACGGCATAGAAGTTGCAGTAGAGTCCCAATGTCCCAAAAAG
>JAFSTZ010000296.1 GCA_017445525.1 Eubacterium sp. | reverse complement strand
ATCAGCAGTATATAAACGGCGAGATTTCATCGAGGGAGTATTCTTATAATTGATTAGTTCTGAATAGGAGTCAAACCAAGAAAAAATGTCAGTTTGGGGGTTGACAGAATAGGAAGGTTATTGGATTTTTTATTTTAAAAATGTGATAAATAGCGTAAAACCGTTGGTTTTACAAAAAAATCGTAGTGTCAGACTTGACACTACCTTTGATGGGAAGAGGGTGAGCTGATGAGAGATAAGGATTTTCGGTTTCCGCTGGAATCGACGGTGCAACATTTCAAGCGGGAGACGGTAACCGAAGAGGAATGGGCAGAGGGGATGTACACATATCGTGTCATTGACTATGCTGAGCATACGGAAACCGGAGAGATTCTGGTGATCTATCAGGCGCTGTACGGAAAAAAGAAGATCTATGCACGGCCGCTTGAGATGTTCATGAGCGAGGTTGACCGGGAGAAGTATCCGGATGTGAAGCAGAGGTACAGATTTGAGGAGGTTAAGCCATGATCAGAAAAAGTGAAGAAATCGTAGTAAGGGATTCGGAGAACGCGAGAGGCGGAAACGGAACGGTTCATTTTTATGACTGGATGAAGCCGGAGGATGCCGAGGGGCACGGAAGACTTTTCTCCAAGCTGGTAGTACCGCCGGGAGCATCGATCGGCGAGCATCAGCATGATGGAGAGTTCGAGGTTTTCTATGTGATTGAAGGGAATCCAACGGTCATTGATAATGGCGAGGCTGTTTATGTGTGCGGGATTGATGTTTCTGATTTAGATTGGAGGGAATAGGTATGGATCTGAAGTTGTATATGTTTTCGGAGTGTCCGTATTGTCAGAAGGTTCTGAGGGAGATTGAAGCAAGCGGACGGACGGATGTGGAGTTGCACAATATCCACGAGAACGAGGATGACAGGGAAGAACTCATCCGTGTCGGTGGTAAGCAACAGGTGCCATGTCTGTTCATTGACGGAAAGCCGATGTACGAGAGTGGAGATATCGTTATGTGGTTGCAGGGACATCCGCAGGAGTAATGGAGAGTGAGTATGTATATCAGATCAGTGCTTATCAAGGATACAACGAAAGAAGAGCGTGAGGATATTATCCGGATGTCTTTGGACTGCGGCGGTGGCTGTGAGAACTGCTCATCGTGTTGGCTTGGAGGTGGCTCGCCGTGGGATATGTATCAGGACTATATCGATGGCAAGAAGGAAATCGCCGAGATTAACATGGAGTATAATGCCAGATATCTGCATGGATAGGTATATACACGAAAGGAAGAGCTATGGGGAACCCACCGGAGATCACAGAATCCACCACGGATGAGAGAAGATAAGTACAACCTGGAGCGGTTCGTCCGCAGGCAGGAAGAGGATTATGACAGGGCATATCAGGGCGAGGGAGCGCCAGTGGCGCTCCTGTTCGAGCCGACCGGAGCGAAGCGGAGACCTATCTGAGGAGAGCAAGCGGTCGCATTGGATGTGGTGGATTTTTCCGCAGATAACGGGACTTGGGATGACGTCGACCTCGCAAGGGCATTCCACTGGGGAGAAGAGGATGCATAGGTGTCGTGTGAATCAGACGATAAATCGTAAGATATAGCGAGTTTTTGAGATTGAAATTTTGCGCAATTTATGGTATTATAGTTAGCGGGAGTGTTTTGCGAGATGCCTGAAAAAATGTATGGTTTGGAAGTTGAGAGCAGCCATCGGGGCGGAAAGCCGGTGGCGATGATCAGGGGTTATATCGGCAGGGAGGATATGTATGATCGATCCGATGGATACAGATGGCAAGGACTTGCTGGATGAGTTTCTTCATCCGGAAAAAGGCGGCGGAACCTTCCCCACGATGGAGGAGATCCTTGAATCCCTGGAGGTTCGCGGTATCCATGCGGAGCGAAAGTCGATTTATACGGATATCCAAACGCTGAATGATTTCGGTGCGGATATCAAGGGCGAGGTAGCGGAGAAGTACCTGCTGACGGTGACGGCAAGACATTCGTATGAGGATAGGTTATAGAAAATTATTTGTTTTGAAAGGAGAAGAGAGATATGGAAGATATGCAGAATGTGACGCTGTTATGCAAGAAAAGCTATGAGAACTATGTGACCGACCGTTTTGGCGCCGATATAGAAAAGACTGAGGTCGATGACGAACACTTCGAGGTAACGGTCGAGGTGGATCTGGATCCTCTTTTTATCGGCTGGCTTTCCGGCCTGGTGGGTGGTATCAGAGCACTCGGACCGGCGAAGGTGGTTGATCGCCTGCGGGAGATCGCTGCAGATCTGGATGGAGTTTATGGTAGGGATCAGACCGGGCGAGAGCATCTGATTAAGTAATAGTAGCCTTATAACCATAAAAGTCTTGCGTAAGATGATATTTT
>JAFSTZ010000295.1 GCA_017445525.1 Eubacterium sp. | reverse complement strand
TCACCCGCAGCTATGGTTATCTTTCCACCGTAGATAGCGAGACTGTTTTTAGTAGAGATGGCATCCTGATGTGCCTCGTAGCTGTCTGTGTTGTGATTGTTTGCACTGTATGCAGTCTCGTCTGCAGAGTTACATGTTATATTGATAGTAGGGTTGTCCTGAATGGTGAGAGTTGTTGCCCAGAAGTTTGCATCCGATGGACAGGTGGTATCTATCTCTTTGTTTGTTCCGGCTTCGTTATACTTTACTTTGATTCCGGATCCATTGGTTGAGTTGATGTTCAGCGTTCCGGTTCCGCCTATTTTTAATGTACTTCCCTTTCCGGCAAATATACCTGAGGGATAGTCCGTATCTGTCGGATCATCCTCGTCGGCTTCACCCACCCCTGTTGAAGTCAGCGTGTTGGTCGTTCCGGATTTAATTATAACAGACAGATCATTTGATTTTTTGCAATCTATAACTGCGCTGTCGCCTTTGACATCTGATGTCAGATTCACTCCCGCAAGTACCAGAGTCACAGCTCCTATACCTTTTGCTATCTCTATCCTTCCGGTTATGGCGCTTGATCCATCGGTTTTTACCACATAAGTTCCGGCTGATGAGATGGTCAGTACCGAGGTACTGCCGTCGGCTGCGATAGTATATCCCGTACCTGTCTCTGCAGTGGCGTAGTTTGCTGCCGCTTTTATCGTTATGGAAGTAGCGGATGATTCAGTATAGGTCAGGGCTGCCGGCTTCGTTGTGTCAGCCTTTATCGCAGTCAGTCCGGTCACAGTTGTTGATCCTGATCCGGTCGGCTGCGTTGAAGCATTTGCTGTCGGTTTAGCTGATGCACTGGCTGTCGGTTTGGCAGATGGGGTTGCTTTTGGATTGACCGTCGCGGTTGGAACTGCCGAGCTGCCCGGTGCCTGGCTGGCAGATGGATTTGAAGTTGAACTGTTGGTGTCACCTCCCGACGTGTTCCCTCCGTCTTCTATATCATATGTATAGGTTTTTATCTTTGAGCTGAACCTTGCACTGTTCAGCTGCGCCTTTGTTACTTTCTTTGATTTCTTTACAGCTATCAGCTGCAATCCCGAGTCCTTTTTGATGGTAAAGGTCTTTGTCTTACCTGACTTTATGACCTTTGATAGTTTGAATATCCCGTTTTTGGTAAAGTATACCTTATATCCCTTTTTGACGGTTACTCTTGTCTGGATGACAGTAGAGTACGTGCCGCTTCCCTTTGATATGGTATATCCTTTAGTTGCGGCATCAGATTTACTTTCTGCCTGTACAAATTGTGTTGGCATGGATCCGACTGCCAGAGTGACTGCCGTGATCACAGCTATTTTTTTCCTAATCATTTTTCTCATACTTATTCCTCACTTTCTTTTATTTCCACAGGTCCCTGCCGACCATGATGGATTGTTGCCTTATTCATTCTCTTTCAGAAGGTTGCTGCTCGTTTACAGGTCTGAGATCGTTCTCCTGAAGAGTATGTCTGTATCATACTTCACGAAACTTAAATAAAAATAAAAAAAGTGTGGCAAACTATTGATTTTTTTATATTTTTATCATATAATCATTATCGGACTGCGGATTTCACGTGTAAGGAAATGTCATACATGAGGAGTATCATACACAGAAAGATGAGGAATACACATGAAGGTTAGAAAACTCAGCATCTCAGTTAAGCTTATAGTAGTATTGTTGATCATGCTTCTGATATCAGATGCAGTTTTGGGATTTTTGATCTACAACAAGTCCCACAGTATGCTGCTTGAGCAGATCCGTACAAACGGACAGAATATGGCTCGCAGTATGGCAGCCTCGATAGATGCGGATGCATTGTCACAGATCGCGGACGGTGATCAGGAGAGCGAGGATTATCAGAAGGTACATGGGCAGCTGACTGTATTTCTCGAGAATGGCGGTGTCGAGTACGCCTATACCGTAAAGAAATCAGACAGCGGTTATGTTTATATAGTAGATTCTGATCCCGAAGAGCCGGGCGTGGCAGGAGATGAGTTTGACGATGAAGGCGAGCACCTGGAGAGAGCCTATGCCGGAGAGACAACGACAGGAGATCCCTATACCGACGACTGGGGAGAGCATATCAGCTCATATAGTCCGGTGATGGCAGAGGATGGCTCCGTAGTCGGACTGGCTGTTATCGATACCAGCATGGACTGGGTAAATGAGCAGACGAAGTCTCTTATGTTAACGAT
>JAFSTZ010000294.1 GCA_017445525.1 Eubacterium sp. | reverse complement strand
GGGATCAAGCTTTTGAAGGATAAAAAAAGATATTATATCCCGCTTCAGACTCTCAACGATCTGTTCATGACAAAGTGTGACACAACTATCCTGTTTAACGGTAAATCACTTATCGCCGGAGACGGAGACAGATTATCGGATGCGATGAGAAAGATATATTACAGTGTGCCGAAGAAAAAGAACAGCAAAGCTTTTGCTGCTTTCAACTATGGTGAGCTATGTCTGGCACTTGATTATCTGTACGGATTGAAGGAAACACATGACATCAGTACGTTTGATGATTTTTTTACCGATACAGGACTGGGTGCGATGATACTGAGTCCCTACTCCATCGGAACAGATGAAGCACTGGCAACTGCTGTCAATCTGTATTTTGATGATTTCCACTGTGAATTTCTGGATGCATCATACAACACCGATCAGGATAAACTGAAAGAGTTCAGAAACAGCCTGCCTCAAGGATCGTACAGAACAAGAGGAATAAGGATCATGAATGAGATGTATGCTGCCAGAGCGGCATATTATCCCAATGGTTTCATACCTTATGAGGAGGTTGGTGATACAGCTTACATAACATTTGACAACTTCGAAGTGGACGAGTCAGATGGTCTTGATTACTCAACGATTCCGACAGATGCAGATCTTCCTACGCTGGGAAAAGATACATTTAAACTGATGCAGTATTCTCTTGCAAAGATTACCAGACCCGGCTCTCCGATCAAACGTGTAGTATTGGACCTCTCAAACAACGGAGGAGGCATGGCCTCTGCCGCAAATTATGTGCTTGCTACATTCCTGGGCTCGAGCAACATGGTACTGAAGGATACGATCACAGGGGCGATGAGTGTAGCTGATTATAAAACTGATGTAAATCTGGATGGTGTCTTTGATGAGAAAGACACACTGGACGGCAGAGGCTTGAAACTCTATTGCCTGATCTCCGGTCAGAGCTATTCAAGTGCCAATCTGGTACCTTCCATTATGAAAGATTCTGATAAGGTGACACTGATCGGCAGAACCTCCGGCGGCGGTTCCTGTGCAGTTCAGCCTTTGACTACAGCCAGCGGAACACTTTTTCAGATATCCGGGCCACAGCGCATCAGTTTTACGAAAAATGGTGGAGTCTATGATACTGACCGTGGAGTAGAACCGGATATATATATCAATGATATAAATAAAATCTATGATCGAAAATATGTAAACTCTGTTTTAGACGGTCTTTGTTAATATACGATACTCATTATAAGAAAAAAGCCCAAATAGGGCTTTTTTCTTTAATTATCACCATTTATGATATGTGCATACTCCTCTTCAAAATCTCTGGCAGATAATAGATGCGCTCCCGCACCTCGGATGATGATCTGCTCGAGACCATCGCTGGTCACTACTGTCACGTGGTAGCGGGAGGCTTTTTCTACGGAAAACTTCTCTATATACTGATCTGCCGTTTCTGCTGTTTTTGTATAAACCACATGTATGTTGTGATAATCAAAAACCTCTGTAGGATGAGATGCCAGGCGATATGCATCAAAAACAAGTATGACATCCCTGCCGGTATATCCCTGGTAATTGCAAAGGATATCCTGCAATTTTCCTCTCGCCTGATCCATATCATCCGCAGCGAGTTCTGCAAGCTCCTTCCACGCATGTATAACATTGTAGCCGTCCACCAGCAGATAGTCGCCGAGTTTTTCCTGTTGCTTCCGAGGCTTAGCAGTACCCGTAGGCTTTGCAGCTCTCCTGACAGTCTTTTCCATAGCCCGTCTCAGGGATCTTTTCGGTGCACGCCTGTTTGCATGCGTTGCCTGATCAAGTATGGAATCTATCTCATCCACACCCAGCGCTTCGTCCATCATCCGCAGACGCATGGACTCGTTTGATTCTTTTTCCTCTACGGAAGTATCTGTATCTCCTGCAGGACGCCAATCAGTGTGGACATGACATTTATCTTCTACCTCATCCCACGGCACGTAGTAGCCTGCACCGTGAGCACAAAACACAGATCCGGGCTGGTTTTCGGCATCCGTCTCAGGATCATATCCTATCGCAGATACAACCTCATCCTCGTTGTGGCATGGCAAATATCCATGAAAAGACAGGCTTAAGCTCCCCTGTCCCCCGGTGTATGCTGCAACCTCAGCCGCATAATCCTGCATCTCCACTACGGGCGCCACTCCGGTCATAGTGGTTTCCTCTATAGTAAAAGTCCCGCTCATCCGTTCTATATCAGTCATCGCGCGACCAACCTGCTCCTGCGGAACAGATAAAGTAAAATCGTAATATGGCTCCAGCACGATGCAATCAGCTTTCATCAGCCCCATACGGATCGCTCTGTATGTAGCCTGACGGAAATCACCGCCCTCGGTGTGTTTTAAGTGCGCCCTGCCTCCGATCACGGATATCTTTACATCTGTCAGAGGCGCTCCGATCCTGACTCCGGGATGCTCCTTCTCGAGTATGTGAGTCACGATCAGCCTCTGCCAGTTGAGATCGAGTTCATCCGTACTGACGGCCATATCTGCGATGACGCCGCTTCCCTGAGGCAAAGGTTCTATCGCAACATGCGCCTCAGCATAGTGTCTGAGAGGTTCATAGTGACCGATCCCCTCCACGGCCTTTGTCACGGTCTCTTTATAAACGATCTGCGCCTGCCCGAATCCTACATCCACACCGTATCTCTCGAGCACGACCTCATGCAGTATCTCGGTCTGCACCTGTCCCATCACCTGCACGTGGATCTCTCCGACATCCTGATTCCAGGATATGTGCAGCTCCGGCATCTCCTCCTCCAGTTCTTTCAGTTTCGGGAGAAATACGCCCGCCGGCACACTGTCCGGAAGTTCCAATCTATAGTTCAGCACGGGTACGATGATGGGAGCATCCTGTGTTTCGAGCGCTCCCAATCCCTGTCCCGGATAAGTGTTTTTAAGCCCTGTAACGGCGCAGACCATCCCTGCACCCGCAACATCCAAAAGGTCATATTTATCTCCGGAATAACGCCGTATCTGATCGATCTTTTCACCGGCTACTTCCTGCTTTGGAGAGATCGTCCCGCCTGTCACACGGATATGAGTGAGCCTCGTGCCCTTGTCATCCCTGCTTATCTTGTATACTCTGGCAGAGAAATCGTCTCCGGCACAGTCACCCCACGTATCAACGGTGTATCTTTCTATAGCTTCATAAAACTCCTTTACTCCCTCGTCCTTCAGTGCAGATCCGAAAAAGCATGGGAATAGCTTTCTCTCGCTGATAAGCCCGCATATATCCTCATCAGATATTTCTCCGCTTGACAGATATCGCTCCATCACTGCTTCATCAAGCATAGCGACGGCCTCGTCATCAGCTATGTCCACACATCCGTCGGATAGTTCTCTTTCAAGCTCGTATAGTATACTTTGTTTGTCGGCGCCGTCGAGATCCATCTTATTTATAAAAATAAAAGCAGGGATATCATACTCTGTAAGAAGTCTCCACAGAGTCCTGGTATGTCCCTGCACGCCGTCTGTTCCGCTTATGACCAGTATCGCATAGTCGAGTATACCGAGCACACGCTCTGCTTCCGGAGCGAAGTCCACATGCCCCGGTGTGTCGATGAGAGTACCTATAGGTAACACAGCCTGTTTGGAAAAAATAGTGATCCCGCGTTCTTTTTCGAGAGCATATGTATCAAGGAACGCATCGCCATGATCGACGCGTCCCGTCTTGCGCAGCACACCCGCCGCATATAAAAGTCCCTCGGACAGTGTGGTCTTGCCGGCGTCCACGTGGGCCATGATCCCGATAGTCAGATTGTTCATCAAATCTCAAACCTCAGTACATAATCCTTATCAGTCATCATCAGTCGAGAGCCGCCAGCGCTGCTGCAACTGCCTCTCTCTCACTGTAATGATGCTTCACTCCCTGTATCTCCTGATATTCCTCATGTCCCTTGCCGAGAAGTACGATCATATCTCCGCTCTTGGCATGCTTTACGGCATATGCAACCGCCTCCATGCGATCCTCGATCACGATATAGTCCTCGCCTTCCCGTAGATCAACCTTATCGAGGCCTACCTTTATATCGCTGACTATATCAGAAAACTGCTCTGTCCTCGGATTGTCCGATGTGACCACACAGAAGTCGGCAAGCTTGCCCGCTGCCTCTCCCATCTCATATCTTCTAAGTTTGCTGCGGTTTCCTCCGCAACCGAATATCGCTATCAGCCTGTGCGGATCATATCCTCTAAGCGTCTTTAACACACTCTCCGTACTGACACCGTTATGTGCAAAGTCGATAAGAACAGAAAAATCTCTCCCCGTAGGAACAGCCTCTACTCTGCCTCTCACTTCAACATGCTTTATGGCTTTTATGATCTTCTCATCATCCACTCCGATAAGTGCCCCGAGTGTCGCTGCAGATAGCGCATTATACACATTGAAGAGACCGGGCAGTCCCAGATGCGCCTTCTTGTTTATCAGACCTCTCAGACCAAAACTCATACCAAGCTCCGACGGATCATTTATATGCTCTACATCGACAGCTACGAGATCCCTCTTTCCGGTGTACTGCTCGCAGCCTGCGAGATACTGCTCATCCTGTATGCCCTCATATGCGCCGCCGGCCTTTCCGGTCATATCAGCAGCGTTTGAACCCTGTGTAGTTGCCATAGTCTTGGCCGCACCCTGCATACCATAGGTTTTTACTATGCAGTGTGCTCCTCTTATCAGCCCGGCAGCATGCGGATCATCAGCATTAAAAATGCCCACGCTGCACATATCAAAAAGCTTCGACTTACAGCTTAAATAATCATCAAAATCATCATGCTCATTCTTGCCGATATGATCCGGTGTTATATTGGTAAAAATACCATAGTCAAATCTCATCCCTGCAACGCGATCCATCTTCACTCCCTGCGAGCTGACCTCCATCACAAAGAAGTCGCATCCGGCATCCGCGATCTCTGCTATATACTCCTGCAGATCGTATGACTCCGGAGTCGTATGCTCGATGGGTGTTACCTTATCTCCGATAGCCACTCCTATAGTTCCTATGATACCGCATTTCTTTCCGGTCTGCTCCAGGATGTTTTTGATCAGATATGTTGTTGTAGACTTACCCTTCGTTCCGGTGATGCCGATACTCACCATCTTTTTCATCGGATGATCAAAGTAATTCTGCGATATCAGACTCAGCCCGCTGCGGCCATTATCAACCTTGATAACAGTTATATTTTTATCGATCTCAAAACCGTATTCTTTCTCTATATCAGCAACACTTTTTTCAACTACTATTGCGGCCGCACCCTTGTCGATAACATCCTTTATATACTTATGTCCGTCGGACACGGTTCCCGCTATGGCGACAAACAAAAACCCTCCGGTAACCTTCCTGGAGTCATAAGAAACGTCGGTTATCTCCACCGACAGATCACCCTGCAGCAGCTCATAGCTGACATCCTCGAGTAACTCGCTCAATACCTTGCTCTTTTTGATAGACATATCCTCTAACCTTTCTTAAATCAAACCAAAGTGCTTCATAGCCTGCTCTATACCGTCATCCAAAACCGCTGCCGTCACATAATCAACCTCCGGAAAGATGGCAGGATTCCCGTCTCCCATAGCTATGGATATCCCGGTAAGCTTCAGCATCGGAAGATCGTTGGTACTGTCTCCGACTCCTATGGTTCTCTCTTTGCTCACTCCCAGATGTTCACACATAAATGTGATGCCGGTAGCCTTTGAGTACCCCTTCGGTACTATCTCATAAAACGTCGGATCTCTCTCTATAAAGTCAAATCTGTCTTCATATTTATCTTTAAAACCGGCCATATCCCCGGTCTCATCATACCATAGTGCCATCTTGTCAAAGTCGAGTGGATCAGCATCCAAAAACTCTATACGACCCGCCTCAAACTCAGGTGAAACAGGGGATGCCTCACCGGTTTTGACTTTCTCTATCTCCCTCACGGGACGAGGAGTCTTGAAAAATCCTACCACCGACGGCATCCAGGGTTCCCTGTGAAAGTATGAGTGTGCACTGCCCTCAAGCACTCCGTCTATATGGTAGTTCACCAGATCATCAGCTATCTCACGTTGTAGTTCCTGCGGCAATGTCGCATGGAGAAGCTCCTCCCCATGATAGATGATGTGTGTACCGCAACCACCGACCACACCGTCAAATCCGATATCAAGTATCTCCTTCGGCCATATATCCTTGCACCTGCCGGTACATATCATGCAGATATGTCCCCGTTCTCGCAGCTCTCTGATGGTTCTTATCGTAGAGTCAGGTATCACCTGCTCATCATTGTCTATGATCGTTCCGTCTATGTCAAAAAAAATCAGATATTTATCGTCCACTTCTTCTCCGTTTCATCTATGCTCAGTATTCACAGGTGTCCTATCATAGTGCAAAAATCCTGCATATCACTTTGATACAGGCTCTGTTTCACCTTATCACTACGCATCCCCATCACGATACATATCAGGCAGATGTTTTCTGTCACCAACATACATATATGCGGGACGTATGATCTTGCCCTGATTCATCAATTCTTCAAGCCTGTGCGCTGACCAGCCTGAGATCCTCGACACAGCAAAGATGGGTGTGAAAAGCTCCTTTGAAATACCGAGCATCTTGTAAACAAGTCCGGAATACATATCCACATTTGCAGATACCGGTTTTCTGCCCTTGTGCTTCTC
>JAFSTZ010000293.1 GCA_017445525.1 Eubacterium sp. | reverse complement strand
GAGGGTGAATGGGTCCCGTTTCCTATGGCTCAGGTCATCGCCTATCGCAACGGAAAAGTAGTGTACAGAGGTGACCGGCACGACGGAGTATTTACGCCGACTCTGGAGTACATCACTGCGCTCGACGCGATGAATTTGTGATTACAACAGTAACTTGCCTGTGTAGGTGACTATATGGATTCTCCGGCAAGGAGTTTCCGAGCAGCCTGCCGGGCTTTTTTTTGTTGCATAAACACGGATGGTGTGTTATAATAAGTGATGTTTCTGCGGTGACGATCCGATCGTTACAGCGGGAGTGACGGATATGTTGCAGTTTAGCCGTTGACGGCGATCGCATTTATATGATACAGAAAGGAGCATCATATGAAAGAGTTTAAAGGCTTTAAAAAGGGTATTAACCTGGGAGGGTGGATATCACAGTTTGATAAATATGACAAGGCTCACTTTGACAGTTTTATCACGGAGGATGATATAAAAAATATAGCCGGCATGGGCTTTGATCATGTGAGAGTGCCGGTTGACTATTATCTCTTTGAGGAGGAAGACGGAACTGAGAAAACAGATGGATTTCACTATCTCGATCTTTGTGAAAAATGGTGTGCCGAAAACAATCTCCATATGATCATCGATCTTCATGAGTGTTATGGCTACAGTTTCGATCCGTTAAAGAAGGATCTGGATCGTGAAAGATTCTTTCATGATGAAGAGATGATGAGCAGATTTTTGAACCTCTGGGAGAGGATAGCAAAGCGTTACGGTGACAAGCCTGATATGATCGCTTTTGAGCCTTTGAACGAGGTTGTTCCCATGAATGTTGTAGATGAGTGGAATGCCCTTTTAAAGAGATATATAAAGCTGATTCGTTCTATAGCTACGGATACGTATCTTATCATCGGCGGTGTATGTTACAACAGTGTGATCAGTGTGCCGCTTTTGGATATAGATGTGGATGATAAGACAGTATACAATTTCCATTGTTATGAGCCTCTTATCTATACGCATCAGGGAGCTTACTGGATTGACGGCATGAATCCTGATTTCAGGGTTGACTATCCTCATACATTGACTGAGTACAGAGAGGCCGGAACATTTCTCACGAGAGAACAGGCCGGAGCTGTATATGAGGATGGTATCAGTGAGATAGGAGAGGGATTTTTTGAGGATATATTCAGGCCGGCGCTGGAGAAGGCAGAGAAGGACGGTATCCCTCTGTACTGCGGTGAGTACGGAGTTATTGATCTGGCTGCTCCGGAGGGCAGACTCAGATGGCTGCGCGATATACATGCAGTGTTCAACAGACATGGCATCGGTCGTTCTCTGTGGAATTATAAAGAGAAGGATTTCGGACTTGTTGACAGCTCGTTTGACGAGATCAAGGATAAGTTTATAGAGATACTATGATAGATAAACTAAAACAGGTACTAAACGAATATTTCATCGGAAAAGAGGACGTGACGGAGAATCTGCTTATCTGTCTTCTTGCCGGCGGACACGTCCTGCTGGAGGATGTCCCCGGTGTGGGCAAGACAACGCTTGCGAGGACTCTTGCCAAGGCGGTGAGTCTGGACTTCGGCAGGATCCAGTTTACGCCTGACACGCTGCCGTCAGATGTTACAGGTGTATCTGTCCTGAATATGAAAACCGGAGAGTTTGAGTACAGAGATGGAGCGATCCTGCACCAGATCATCCTTGCCGATGAGATAAACAGAACATCACCGAAAACTCAGGCGAGCCTTCTTGAAGCTATGGCGGAGGGTGAGATCACGGTAGACGGAAGGGTCATCCCGCTTCCTCAGCCATTTAT
>JAFSTZ010000292.1 GCA_017445525.1 Eubacterium sp. | reverse complement strand
CTTGCTTGTATTTATACTGGTGATCAGTTCTCTGGCAAACGGAGTCGGCAAGATGGATCACCGTTTTGGTGTTGTTGTATTTTTGTATTTATTCAGCACATTTTTAGCGGCATTTGTATCTGTTTGTATCTCCTTCATCTTTCCGCAGACACTTGCGCTTAAGGACTTATTTCAGGTTGATGCGTCTCTGACGGGGATCGGGGATGTTTTTGAAAATCTCATCACATCCATGTTTCAGAATCCCATATATGCGATAGGAAATGCTCAGTATATCAGTATACTGGTGTGGGCGGTGATCCTCGGTCTTGCACTGAAAAGGATTGCCAAACCGGCAACAAAAAAAGTAGTAAAAGACTTTTCCGACATGCTCACAACAGCGATAAAGTGGATTATCAATCTTGCACCTTTCGGCATCATGGGTATAGTATACGCCACTGTTGCGGAAAACGGTGTGGGCATGTTTAAGGAGTATGGATTCCTGGTTTTGGTTTTGGCCGGAAGCATGATTTTTATTGCATTTATAGTGAATCCTTTGATATCCTTTTTGTTCTTACGCAAAAATCCGTATCCGCTGGTTTTACGCTGCCTGAAGGAAAGTGGCATCACTGCTTTCTTTACACGCAGTTCTGCGGCAAATATCCCGATCAATATGGAACTGTGCAGAAAGCTGGGACTTGATGAGGATATGTATTCCGTAGCTATCCCTCTCGGCGCTACCGTAAATATGGATGGAGCCGCCGTAACCATAACAGTTCTTACATTGGCAACAGCCAATACGGTAGGAGTTCAGGTTGATTTCTGGTCAGCATTGGTATTAAGTCTGCTTGCTACACTCGGTGCCTGCGGAGCGTCAGGCGTGGCGGGAGGTTCGCTCATGCTGATCCCGATGGCCTGCTCCATGTTTGGTATCTCCAATGAGATAGCGATGCAGGCGGTAAGTGTCGGATTCATCATCGGAGTTGTACAGGACAGTATGGAAACAGCACTCAACTCCTCCGGAGATGTCTTCTTTACGGCAACTGCAGAGTACTATGCATGGCGAAAGGAAGGAAAAAGTCTGCCGAAGTTCCTCGGCGGCGATACGGATATAGACTGAGTTTTAATGATACATCTTGACGCTGGTGGGAGTCGGGGTTATACTTTGAAACAATCCTTTGATGAAATGAGGTGATGATTTGAAAAAGCATGTACACAGGAAAAATATGATCCGCGCGGCGAGTTTTATGGTTATTTTTGCGCTCATGCTCGGATCTGCTTTCGTAAGCACTGCAAAATCATCGAAAAAGAATACTCCCAAGTATAAGATCAAGATAAACAAGCAATGCTGCACGGTCACCATTTATAAGAAAGAAAACAAAAAGTTCAAACCTAAAAAGGCCATGATCTGTTCTCCGGGGTATGCGACTCCGGAAGGTACGTTTTCTCTGGGAGAGAAGATGCGTTGGCACACTCTCATGGGACCTTCATACGGTCAGTACTGTTCAAGGATCACCGGAAGAGTTTTGTTTCACTCGGTTTGGTACTACTCCTGCAACAGTTCGGCGCAGTGCTATAGGGAGTACAACAGACTCGGTACTCTGGCTTCACATGGATGCGTGAGACTTACCGTGGCTGATGCCAAGTGGATATACGAGAAGGTTCCTTCGGGCACACCGATCATCATATACAGCTCGTCCAAGCCGGGACCTCTCGGGAAGCCGAAAGCTATCAAGGTCAGCGGTTACAGCGGCTGGGATCCTACCGATCCCGATAAAGATAATCCGTATAAAAAGATGAAGCCGCATATCAAGGGCGTAAAAAAGCATCGTGAGATAAAATACGGCAAGAAGTTCAAAGCCATGAAAGGCGTAACCGCTACCAATTCAACCGGGTTTGGTTCCAAAAAACTGGTAAAAGTCACTGTCAACTATCGACCCAAGTATCTGAATCATTATATCTGGGTCAGCAAGGTAAATACAAGAGTTCCGGGTAAATATAAACTCAAATACTCTATCACTGATGAGTTGGGTCATAAAGCAAAAAAGACCTCATACGTCAAGGTAAAAAACCGCAAGTAAAGAAAGACGGATCGAGTAGACAGGAGCATCTCACATGCGTGACGGATACGGAAGAGAAATCGACTATATGAGGATATCTATCACAGATCGTTGCAATCTGAGGTGTTGTTACTGTATGCCGGAACGCATAGAGTCAGTTGATATGAAGGAGCTTCTCACCTATGAAGAGATCGTGAGTGTTGTCAGAGAAGCGGCGGCACTTGGCATCACACATATCAAGCTGACAGGCGGTGAACCACTGGTCAGGCGCGGTGTGGATGTTCTTGTCAGGATGATAAAGGATATAGATGAGATAGAAGAGGTTACACTGACTACCAACGGTGTTTTGCTTGAGGAGCAGATAGAGGGGTTGCTGCGTGCCGGGGTAGGCGGGATAAACATCAGTCTCGATACGATTGATCCGGATAAATATCACCGCATCACGGGTTTTGACAGGATGGACAGTGTGATGAAAGGGATAGAGGCTGCGCTGGGATCGGGTATCCCAGTCAAGATAAATGCTGTCTCACTTGATCCGGATGATGTGGAGGGGCTGATAGAGCTTTCTAAAGACAGGCCGATAGATATCCGTTTTATCGAGATCATGCCGATCGGTATGGGGAAAAACTATCCCGGGATCCCACATGATGAGCTGATAGCTCAGGTTAAAGGACGCTATGGTGAACTAACGCCTGATAAGAGTCGTCATGGGAACGGCCCTGCCATATACTATCGCATACCGGGTTATATCGGAAGTATAGGATTTATCAGCGCGATACACGGGAAGTTCTGTGACAGTTGTAACAGGATACGGCTGACTTCACAGGGTTTTTTGAAAAATTGTCTGTGCTACGGAACGGGTGAGGATATGAGAAAGATCCTGAGGAGCGGACTTGAGGGCGAGGCGCTGAGAGACGAACTCAGAGCCGGGATCAGGCGATGTATCTTGTCAAAGCCGGAGGCGCATGCATTTTTACAGAGAGAAAAAATATCCGAGGACAAATCTATGTCCATGATCGGAGGATAGTGCATCATTGGCTCTTGGAT
>JAFSTZ010000291.1 GCA_017445525.1 Eubacterium sp. | reverse complement strand
CTTCCGATCAAAAACGCCACGACCAAAAGGATCAATACAACGACAGCCGCTCCTACGTAGAACAGCACTGGCACGTCGGTGCACCTCCTTATATTTAGTTATCTGCATGACTTAAGTCCCAGACAAAAGACTATAAAGCCCCACAGTTATCTACATTTTACGATATTGTCAGAAAAATGTCAAGAGCGTTTTTGATATATTTCTGAAAATGAAGAAAACAATGATCATCGCAAAGAAGGCAGTAGCAATCACATTCGCTTGTGCAATGGCACTCGCAATCACTCCGATTATGGATGCCGCTACAAAACTCAAACCTTTTCATTAAAATACTCTTCAGAAACTCTCAGTTGTTTATTTAGAATTTCTTTCCACATATGTGAGTGGATCTCTCCACTCCCTTTAGATACTTTCGTTCTTCGAACAGTTCCATCGGGATCTATTTTACGATAAAAATAATGTTCGGTATCTTTATATAATTCCCATCCATCATGATCGCAAAACCGTTTTAATTCTTTCCATCGAGGCATACGATCTGCTCCTCCAGTTTGTTTATATCATCGATTATCAAGGCCTTTATCACATATGGAATATGATTCTTTCTGTTTGCTGCCTTGCTCCAAAAGGAAAATTCATTGTAATACTCGTTTGCATATTCATATATATTTTCAGCTAAATTATGTCTGGCTGATACCTCATCAGATCCATTTGCAACCAGATCAATCTCGTTTAAGGAGAGAGTGATACTTCCGTCTTCTTCCGGATATATTTTGGCAGAAAAAGTGTATGCTTTTAAAATGTTTTCAATCAGATCAAGATTGGTTAATAGCATAGTGTCTCTGGTTCTGGTTATAAATGCAGGCTTCTCACGAACGACACTATCAACTACGCTGCTCCATTGTTTTCTGACATCTGTTGCTTTAACAGCTATCATAGGCGCCTCCTTTCTATCTACATCAAATAATATCAAAAAACATACACTTTGTCAATAGTGTACGCTTCATTATCATTTCCGTCAACTAAACATCAACTCCTCCTCAAGATCGGCCATATTCTCCTCGGCGTGCTCGACCTCTCTGGCATATATACGGGCGTTCTCCTGCCTGTCCTCTCTCGTGAGCTCGCCCTTCCGTAAAAATGTTTCCGCATCCATATCCCTGTTCATATAATAAGACATAACTACCAACTTAGCTTTGGTCAGATAATCATAATCATCTATACTCCGGTTAAGCAACAAAAATGCATAGTAAACCAGGAGATGTTCGTACTCGTAGAGGCGATCCTCTCTCAGCATATATTCCGATAAATCAGATATTGCTTTCAGATAAACATCACGGTATCTTTCATCCCTTACATAGTCCGGATATTTATCTCCCTCATATACTCCATCGGTGTCTCCGTGCAGATCATCACACTCATCTTGATCCTCGCATAACCCTTCAATCCCCTCTGACTCCTCATCTCCTATAAACAGTTCAAACAAAAGTTGTACTCTGTCAGCCCATCTGTCGCCTATACTGGCAAGGCCTGAGTATATGCTCATTCGTGTGAGAAACTCCCGATATATCTTGTTCTGATAATCTTTATTATTTATCGCATCTGAAGCTTCATCAAACTGACCGCAACCAGCTGACGGGACAGATACATCTACACCTTCATCCTTACTTTTATGCACATCTGAAAGTACAGATGTCACTCCATCCGGCAATGCCTTACCCGATGATTCCCAATTATTTATCGCCTCCTGCACAGCCTCGCTATGCTTCATGAATATACCTATACGTTCCGATAATGACCTGCTTCTGTCCTGCAGTATCCTGATCGCCTCGTCTCTAACCTTTATCAAAAACTCCCCGAGCTCGGTTTCTTCCTCATCCGACTCCACATCTATCCTTCCGGGGACATCCTTACATATAAATGTGATCTTCTCAGGCGAGCCATAAATCAATCTCGCTGCCTCCGGACAACTTGCACTGATTGATATCTCCCTACGGTCACAATACTCTAAATAGTTTCTCGGAGTGTTGGTGCAGACCTCACATAAAGCAGACTCACCCAACTCCTTATATATATCACATAAATTATGATCATCCAAAAACGGACAGCGCAGGTCATCGGTCAGTCTGAAGCCGTGTAACTCATAACCTTCATCCTCGGATCCTCTTCCAACATCAGTCTTCTCTGCTACACCGTCCCCAGACTCTGTTTCCTTATGTTCCGATGATTTCATCTTCACATCCACAGCCGATAAGCCTATCTGGCTCTCTCCGTATGCAAGTATCTGTGGATTATCAGATATCTTATTTTCTCCTGATTTCTCCAGCTCTTCACCATAAGTCTTTATACTTTCAATCAAACGAGCGCCGAAGTCACCTCCGACGCTCATATATTTATCATAAGTATCATCATCTATATCGATCTCCCAACCCGCGCAGCAGGTGTCCTCACACCTGTCGGCGATACAGTGGAAATCGTCATAATAAGATGGGTAAACTAAAACCATCAGATCCGTCCCTCCCAGGTCTTGACCGTCTGCTCCTTCAGAACCGCCTCCAGTTCATCGAGACTCTGTGACCAGTCCCAGGCCTCAAGTGCTGACGTATAGTTGCGGCTGGCTTCCTCATGGATGATGATAAACGGATGGTCATGCATAACCAAAAAGTAATTCATCAACAACCTTCCCGCTCTGCCGTTTCCATCAGCAAAAGGACGGATGTTTTCGAACTTCGCATGGAAAAATGCTGCAGCCCTCAACGCCTTCTCCGCCGGTGCATCTTTTATATCCTCAAGAAGCTCCGTCATCTCATCTGGAACATCCTCGGCAAGCGCACCGATCTCATATCTTCCAGTAACAAAATCATGCTTTTTATAGTGACCGGGTCTCTCTCCGTCTATATACCTTTTATCATCATAGGATCCACCGGTCAATATCCTATGAAACTCCTTTACAAGCGGCTCATCCATAACAGCGTTCGCATCAAAACAATACAGCAGATACTCCCAGCCGTATTTTGAGTTTTGTATAGAAATGATATCTCTTACAGATCCGGTATACTTTGTGACCGTTCCTGTTTTTAATATTTCACGCGTGTCTTTTTTAGTAACGGTCGGGATCTCAAGCCTGGTAGTGTGATAAGCATACTCGGTAACAAGATCCCCGACTGTAACATCGAGCGCCGCGCTGTTGATGATCTTTTTATTCTTCCATGCAGAAACTATCTCTTCGTAAGTCATATATCCCTCCTTAACACACCTCAGCCCCGGCCGGAACGCTCTTCTCCGGTGTCATAAGCACTACATTACCGTCGGCATCCTCAGCACATAAAAGCATACCCTCCGAGAGAACTCCGGCAAGCTTGGCAGGCTTTAAGTTCACCAGTACCATAACCTTCTTGCCGACCATCTCCTCAGGCGAATACCATTTTTTGATGCCCGATACTATCTGCTTTGTTTCCGATCCCACGCGAACCTGCGAACAGAGAAGTTTCTTGGATTTCTCCACAGCCTCGCAGGATATGATCTCGCCGACCTGGAACTGCATTTTGGCAAAGTCATCATAACTGATCTCAGGCTTTGCCTCTATATCAATAACCTCATCATCCGACCCGGATGCCTGACCGGCAGCTTGTGTCCCGCCTGCCGCTGCCTCCAAGGCAACCACCTTCTCCATGATCTCATCAGAATCCAATCTTGCAAAAAGAATCTCAGGCTTCTCGGTAACCTTTGTTCCGGATACATACTGTCCAAATCCCTTCTCAAGTTCCTCAAGATCGCAGGCCGGAGCATTTATCTGAGAAAGGATCTTCTCAGCGGTCTCAGGCATAAATGATGCCAGCAGGTTTGCGCTGATGCGGATGCCCTCTATCAGATTGTAAAGCACCGTTGCGAGACGATCCTTCTTTGCATTGTCCTTTGCGAGGATCCAGGGTTCGGTCTCATCAATATATTTGTTACATCTTTTTAACAGTATAAATATCTCGCTGACCGCATCTGCGACACGAAGCTTATCCATCT
>JAFSTZ010000290.1 GCA_017445525.1 Eubacterium sp. | reverse complement strand
TGGGAACCAAGCAGGGGTTTGGTTTCGTGCGGTATGACGAGAACGAGGAGGATATATTTATATCAGAGAGGCATACCGGCGGTGCCATGAACGGGGATACCGTGAGGGTCAGGCTGAGGAAGGTACGCTCCGGTGGAAGGCATAAGTCTGAGGGAGAGGTTGAGAAGGTTCTCAAGCGGGCTGTCAGGTCTTTGGTCGGAACGTTTCAGAGAAATGGTAAGACGACTTTTGTTATATGTGATGACAGGAAGCTTCCGGATATTTATATACCGAAGGGGCAAACTCACGGAGCGAAGGACGGTCAGAAGGTTTTTGTAGAGATAACGACCTTCTCCGACGGAGAGAAAAGTCCCGAGGGCACCGTGACAAAGGTGCTTGGTTACCTGAGTGAGCCGGGAGTGGATGTTGAGTCGATCATCGCAGGTATGGAGCTGCCGACCGAGTTTAAGCGTGAAACATTAAAGAATGCAGCCATGCTTCCCTCGTCGGTTTCAAGAGCTGACAGGAGGGGGCGCAAGGACTTCAGGGATCAGGTGACCGTCACCATAGACGGTGATGATACCAAGGATTTTGATGATGCCATCACGCTGGCGAAGATCAAAGGCGGTTATGAGCTGGGAGTCCATATTGCGGATGTTTCACACTACGTCAGGGAGGGTTCGCCGCTTGACAGAGAGGCGTATGACAGAGGTACCAGTATTTATCTGGCAGATCGTGTGATACCCATGCTGCCGGAGAAGCTCTCAAACGGTATCTGCTCGCTGAACGAGGGGGAAGACAGACTTACGCTCAGCTGCGTTATGAAGATAAATGAAAAGGGTGAGATCATTGCTCACGAGATAACTGAGGGTGTTATCCGAGTAAACGAGCGCATGACTTACGATAATGTTGCAAAGCTTCTCAAGCTGGCGCATCAGGCATCGGATGATGAAGCTTCGGATGCATCAAAAGCGGGTGCAGTTGCCGGGAACAGTTCTAAAAGATCCGGGTTATCGGGTGGCAGAAAGAGCAAAAAAGGTGACAGAGACATCTCGCTTCACGCTGTGAAGAAGGTGGCGAAGGCACAGGGCGATGAGGTGCTTGAGCTTTTTAACAGATATAAAAAGCGTATCCCCTGGTATGTTTTGATGGAAGATCTTTCGGATAAGATGAGACGGATACGAGAAAAGCACGGCTCTATCGAGTTTGATCTGCCGGAGTGTAAGATCAGCCTTGACAAGTACGGCAGGCCTGTAGATGTAAAGCTTTATGATAGGAATAAAGCCACCCTGATCATTGAAGAGTTTATGCTCGCAGCGAACAGAACTGTGGCTGAGGAGGCTTACTGGCTGGATCTGCCATTTGTATACAGATGTCATGACGATCCTGACAGAGAGAAGGTCAAGGAACTTTTCAGTATCGCATCCAGATTCGGGCATACTGTAAAACTTCCGGGTGGTGAGGTGCATCCGAAGACGATAAGGACTTTGCTTGACGATATACAGGGTACGGATGAAGAGGACTACCTGTCGAGACTTACACTGCGTGCCATGATGAGAGCGGAATACAGGATGACCTGTGACGGGCATTTCGGACTTGCGGCAAAGTATTACAGTCACTTCACATCGCCGATCAGGAGATATCCGGATCTGCAGATACACAGGATACTGAAGGAAAACATGCATGGTGGCATGAGCACGGAGAGACTCTCTCATTATGACGGCATACTTGCAAAGGTGTCAAAGCATTCATCTGAGATGGAGAGGAGAGCCGATGATGCTGAGAGAGAGGTTGACAATATCAAAAAGGTCGCATACATGCAGGATCATCTGGGCGACGAGTATGATGGTGTGATCAGCGGAGTGACCGGATGGGGTATTTATGTTGAGCTGAAAAATACTATCGAGGGCATGGTCAGGATCGCTGATATGACAGATGACAGATATGATTACGATGAGGAGAATTATCGTGTTGTCGGTCACCGGACCAGGCGGGAGTACCGTCTCGGACAGCCGGTGCGCGTGCAGGTGGCAAGGGTTGATCTGCAGATGCGGGAGATAGACTTTTTACTGATCAGTGACGATTAAGCAAACGATGAATAATACAGTGTTTCCTTAATGTCTCCGGCAGGATGCACTTGATCAGTATTTTGTTAAGATATTGTAGATCAGAGGATAAGAAAAACGGTCTCGGAATAACAGTTCTTAATCAATGGCCGGCTGAATTAAAATGGAGAATATAAGCCATGGGAGCGAATTCAAGAAAACTTATAGCGAATAATAAGAAAGCAAGGCATGATTACTTTATCGAGGAGACCTACGAGTGCGGGATCGAGCTTGTGGGAACGGAGGTGAAGTCTATCCGTATGGGACACTGCTCCTTGAATGAAGCATTTGTCAGGATAGATAAGAACAATGAAGTCATGCTTTACGGTATGCATGTTTCTCCGTATGAGAAGGGGAACATTTTTAACAGAGATCCTTTGAGGGCGAGAAAACTTCTGATGCACAAATCCGAGATCCGAAAGCTGATCGGCAAGATAAAGGAAAAGGGATATACACTGATCCCCATGGAGGTTTATTTTAAGGGGTCTCTTATCAAGGTTGAGATAGCTCTTGCCAAGGGTAAAAAGCTGTATGACAAGAGAGAGGATATCA
>JAFSTZ010000033.1 GCA_017445525.1 Eubacterium sp. | reverse complement strand
GATCAGGAGGGACATCCTTCATGAATCACAGCTCAGCTTTTCGGAACGGTGCTGTCTTTCGCAGAAGACCATCAGCCGTATGGAAAACGCCGGGGAGACAGATAACTTCTCTCTGGATTCGATCTACGCAATAACAGACGGAACTCACATCCGGCTGTCTGACTTTTTCTCCATAGTCGAGAAAAATCTCATGGAGAAAGAACCGTCACTACAAGATGAAACCGGGCGATCGTCGCCGTTCTACGAAGCTTATCCGGATAAATGCTCCAGTGATAATATAAACCGCATGATGATCCTTTTGCAGGCAGCGGGTGCGATCATGAAACTTATAGACGCCGGAAATCTGTCTTTTATCAGCGATGAAGACCTGGAACTGCTGAAGAGGCTAATTGCGTAATAAAAAGAAAAAACACTTGACAGTTGAACGATTGTAGGATAGAATAGCATAGTATCTGTTTAAGAATAATAATGATATGGAGGTGTTAGAATTGGCAAACATCAAGTCTGCAAAGAAACGTATCCTGGTTTCACGCAAGCGTGCTGATCGCAACAAGTCAGTCCGCTCTCGCATCAAAACCGCTGTCAAGAAGGTTGATGCTGCTGTCGAAGCCGGTGATAAGGCTGCTGCCACAGAGGCACTCAGAGCAGCTGTATCGGAGCTTGACAAGGCGACCAAGAAGGGTATCTATCATAAGAATACTACTGCCCGCAAGGTATCGCGCATGACCAAATCAGTCAACGCTCTTAACTGACACCCCGTGTGTATATTCCCTACAAAAATAACCCCCGTGGCTTGGCTACGGGGGTTTTTAGATACTAAGATACGGGAGTTGAGGCGGTTATTCGAGTACTGCCCTGCGAATGCATAGCATGAGCAGCTGGCAGCACCGATGCAAGGACTGCCCGAGAAGCCGAGTCAACGACGACGGCTGATCGGCTGCAGTCTACTGCTCGCCATTCTATGGCGCAACGACGTGGAAGACAGGCTCCTCGCCGAATAACCATCCTCAACTCCCTCTTTAAAGAGAAAACGCCGTAGGAAGATACGGCATTTAGTTTGTTGGGGAGATATATAGGTAAGGGAGTAAGTTGGCGAGCGAACAAGGGAGGAGGATTACCGTACCATCAAAGGGGTAGGATGACCTCACGGTTGGTTGGGGCGTATGGGCGGTAGGTTATGCCCGCGGCTTTCATCATCTTTTTGGCGGCCATAACCGAGGCGGAGTCGGGATAAAGGTTTTCTTGGTATATAACCTCCCTGATGCCTACCTGGATGAGCGCTTTGGTACACTCGTTGCAAGGAAATAAAGTGGTATAGATGCGCGAGCCCTTCAGGTTAGTTCCTGAGTAGTTCAGAATGGCGTTCAGCTCTGCATGACATACATAGATATACTTGGTGTCGAGAGGATCCTCGCCGTCACGGCCCCACGGAAACTCCTCATCCGAGCAGCCTCTGGGCATACCGTTGTAGCCCATGGACAAAATCTTGTTGTCCTCTCCCACTATGCAGGCTCCGACCTGGGTGTGAGGATCCTTACTCCGCATGGCTGAGAGCTTGGCTATCCCCATAAAGTACTGATCCCAGGTAAGGTACTCTTCATTTTTCATCTATTGACTCCTGTATCGGATTGTATCTGATATTACTCCACGCTGTAGTTCGGCGCTTCCTTGGTGATATGAATATCGTGAGGATGACTCTCTTTCAGTGAAGCAGCCGAGATCTTTACGAACTTGGCGGTATTCTTCAGAGTCTCAATGTCCTTGGCTCCGCAGTAACCCATACCGGAGCGGATGCCTCCGATCAGCTGGAACACCGTGTCCTCCACAGTGCCCTTGTATGCCACTCTTCCCTCAACACCCTCGGGAACAAGCTTCTTTGCATCCTCCTGGAAATACCTGTCTGAGCTTCCGCTCTCCATAGCGGCGATAGAGCCCATGCCGCGATACACCTTGTATTTTCTGCCCTGGTACAGCTCAAAGCTTCCCGGGCTCTCATCACATCCTGCAAACAGACTTCACATCATGCATACATTTGCTCCGGCGGCAAGTGCTTTGGTCATATCTCCGGAGAACTGGATCCCTCCGTCGGCTATGATTGGGATATCATATTTTCTTGCAGCTTCATAACAATCCATGATGGCTGTTATCTGCGGTACGCCGATACCGGCAACAACCCTCGTCGTACATATGGATCCCGGTCCGATACCGACCTTGACACAGGATACACCGGCCTCTATAAGAGCCTTGGTAGCCTCTCCGGTTGCAACATTTCCTGCTATGATCGGGAGATCCGGATATGCATCACGAACCATCTTTACGCATCTTAACACATTTGCAGAGTGGCCGTGTGCCGAGTCTATAACTATCACGTCAACTTTGGCTTTTACCAGTGCATCTACCCTGTCGAGGATG
>JAFSTZ010000289.1 GCA_017445525.1 Eubacterium sp. | reverse complement strand
CCGTCTGTCTTGTAAACATGATAGATAACTCCCGGTGCGGTCTTCACGAGATCAAGATCAAACTCTCTCTCAAGTCTCTCCTGGATGACGTCCAAGTGAAGCAGACCCAGAAAACCACATCTGAAGCCAAACCCCAGCGCTATGGATGTCTCTGCCTCAAACTGAAGTGCTGCATCGTTTAACTGAAGCTTCTCAAGAGCGTCCCTGAGATCCTGGTACTTGGCTCCGTCAGCCGGATAAAGGCCGCAGTAAACCATCGGTAACACCTTTTTGTACCCCGGCAGCGCCTCATCACAAGGTCTGTCCGCATCAGTCACGGTATCACCGACTCTGGTACCGTCCACATTTTTAAGGGAAGCCGTGATATATCCGACCATACCGGCGCTTAAAGTATCACATGGTATAAATTGTCCGGCTCCGAATGTTCCTACTTCCACGACCTCTTCTGTCAGTCCGGTCGCCATCATTTTTATACGTGTGCCCTTGCTCACGCATCCGTCAAACAGTCTGCAAAAAATGATAACTCCCTTGTACGGATCATACAGTGAATCAAAGATAAGAGCCTTTAACGGAGCGTCCTTGTCGCCTGAAGGTGCGGGGATCTTCTGTACAACCTGCTCCAAAACTTCTTCGATGTTGGTTCCGAGCTTTGCGGAAATCCTCGGGGCGTCCTCAGCCTCGATACCGATCACGTCCTCAATCTCTGCTATAACTCTCTCAGGCTCGGCGCTCGGCAGATCTATCTTGTTGATCACAGGCATGATCTCTAAGTCGTGATCTATCGCCAAATAACAGTTTGCAAGCGTCTGAGCCTCGATCCCCTGTGCAGCATCGACGATCAATATGGCGCCTTCACACGCTGCGAGCGAACGTGAAACCTCATAGTTGAAGTCGACATGCCCCGGAGTGTCGATAAGGTTAAACATATACTCCTCGCCATCGGAAGCGGTATAAGAGAGTCTGACAGCCTGGGACTTTATAGTGATACCTCTCTCTCGCTCAAGATCCATGTTATCCAGAACCTGAGCCTGCATCTCTCTGCTTGTCAGAAGACCGGTTTTCTCGATGATCCTGTCGGCAAGAGTGGATTTTCCGTGATCGATATGTGCTATTATACAAAAATTTCTGATGTGTTTCTGATCGGTAATCATCGTATTCTCCTCTTTAGAGTGTCGTTATGCCACTTTTATGGCACATTTAGAGTATAACATAAAAAGCACAAGTTGTGAAGATATAGTTTTATTTATTTATCAGGAGGAAGTGTTTTGAAGAATAAAATCTGTGCGATCTTACTGGTTTTAGCCTTGTTTATAGGCGTTTTTATGCCGGCTCAGAAAGCCGAGGCCAGTTCGTTCCCCGCTTCTCTGACGATCAGAACGGGCGCGATATACACGTTCAGATCCGACAGGATAACCGGTGCAGCCACATGGACATCATCTAAAAACTATGTGGCATCTATATCGTCTACCGGCGTTCTTACTGCAAAGGATCCGGGAACGACCACCATCAAAGCAGTTACATCGGATAACAAATCCTACTACTGCAAGGTTACGGTTAAGAAGAAGTACGGCAAAAAAGGATCCAAGTACAATCCTAAGTCTATCCCTACCAAGATCCCCAAGGGTCTCAACTTCACATATTACATGGAGGGTAAGGAGATCGGAACCTTCAATATCCAGATAACCAAGTTTATCTATGGAGATGAGGCTGCCACACTGGCTCTCAAGAACAAATCAAACCCCATACCGACTGAGGATCAGCAATATCTTTTCTTTGAGGTAAGACTTGGATATAAGTCGGGTACACAGACCGTAAAGATGTCAAATGTATTTGATTATAACCATAACATATTCGGTGCGTATGGTGCCAAACACTTAAGTCCTATCGACTGGGGATATGGTATGGGAAACAACGAACCCATGAATACGGTCAATATCTCTCCGGGTACGACGAGAACCGCGGATGCGGCTATATTAGTAGAAAAAGGATTCAGGCCGGTGACTTTCAGACTTCAGACGGGCGTGAACAGT
>JAFSTZ010000288.1 GCA_017445525.1 Eubacterium sp. | reverse complement strand
TTACAACGGAGTATACTACCACACTTTTTTTTAAATGTCAATCGAAAAGTTTCGAAAACTCCGCAACCGCATCAAAATCAAAGATTTCTTTTTCATCCTCGATACCTTGTGATCAGCTGATCATCTTTTTAATAGTGAGTATGTTCTTTCCATCCTTGTACTCATAACTGATATCGTCCATACTCTTCTTCACCATATAGATACCCAGTCCGCCTTTCTTGCGTTCTCTGATGGGTATCTTGGTGTTCGGATCAGGCTTGGCCAGAGGATCATAAGGTGTACCGCTGTCGATGAATCCGATCTCTATAGTCAGGGGATCCTCCGATACATCAACTCTTATAGTCGCCTGGCCAACCTCCGGATCGTATGCGTAGCTGGAAATATTTACAAATATCTCCTCAACCGCCACATCGATCGCCGTTTGAAGTCTCATCGAACAGCCGAGCTGCTCGAGCTCGACATCGATGAACTTTAAGACCTCGGATAAGTTCTCCCTCTGTGCAGGAATATCAAGTTCCTTCATACATCCTCCCTGTGCCTGCTATGTATGGCTTATGCTGCCAAATCTGTCGTACGTGGCTTATGATCACGCAATCACTCTTCTATCGTTAGATCATCAATAAAGCCCGTGATCTCAAATACGTCCATGATCTCCACTCCGACATTTCTCAGGATCATGTTTGAAGCATCTCCGGTCTGATCCTCCATGATCTGCAGTGCTGTCAGAAGCACACGAAGTCCCGCACTGGAGATGTAAGCAAGGTCAGCCATATCAAAATAAACCTTCTCCATCCCGTCAAATGAAGACTCTACGATCTCCTCAAGCTCCGGCGACGTGTTGGTATCCAAGCGTCCCCCCAGTGTTATGGTCAACTCAGTACCGTTTTTGTCTGTTTTGATGTTAAGAACACTCATGTTGTGAACCTCCTTTTTTATAAAAATATGATATGAACACTATACCATAAAATGTCACATTGGTCAAATACATTATCTGTCCTGCACCCTTCTTTTTCTCATGATAAATCCCATAAAGAGAGCCCCTAATACAACTCCGAAGCCGGCTCCGAGAGCAAGTGATCCCACCGAAAACATAGACCCTGCTTTCGAGAAGCTGCTCACGCTGTCAGCTTCTGTTTTGTAGTAAACATGTATCGACGGCGGATCACCGGCAAACAGATATGCCTTTTTATTCAGATCACATGCAGGGCTAATCGACTTGTCCGTCAGCGGATTGAACTCATGGATACCTGTATTATAGCCATCAGGAGTTTTATCATCACCCTTCCTGTACACAAGACTGTCGGCAAGGATCGGCTTACCGTATTTGTATTTAACGGTGTACAGGGCAAGCCACTGACGACCTATATCTCCGTTTAAGTCCGCTTTATCCGCCATGGCTTTGTAGTTTCTCTTTTCTATATCAGAGTCCCCTTCTTTTCTGTTACACTTCACGGCTTTGTAGTACGCAGTCTGAATCTTTACCAGAACAACATCCAACATAATATCTGATTTATCCACCATGATATTTGGTATCAGGGCATAGTCCACATCATAGTATTTTATGGCGTCCAACACGGTGAAAGTAACCGCTGCAGCCATCGTAAGAACCGCTACAACTGCCACACCATACGAAAGGTATCTTGCAACCGAGCTTCCCCATTTACTTGCAGATGATGCTGCATCCGCTGCTCTTGCCGCATTTATTTCTGTTGCGTAATCTGAAACCGAGTATGTATCCAATAAGTGCTCTTCCAACTCTCCCATTGATTCATAATAACTCATCCGGGCTTCAAAAGCAGCTTGCGCAATAGCTTCCGGGGATCTCATCACGGATGATGCATTCAAAGCTCTGGATACCAAATATGAGCTGACGGAAGCAACGGCACAGCCGACAGTCACGCCGATCAGGACCCATTGAAGTGTTCCGGGCATATAATCTCCGGGCTCATCTGTCACGGCTGATTTTCTGAGAGAATCCGATGTAAGTGCTATACCACCCGGTTTATAGATCTCTCTGTCGACCCCCTCATATATGGATACATCGTGCATCGATTCCATGTTATCGATTACCCCGCCATATGTATCCTTGTCAGCCAAAGCTATAGCAAACAGATCCTCAAATGTAAGAAAATCCAAGCCTGCTATCTGTCCCGGAGTGAGTGAGTCCACCAAAGGATAGAGAGAACGCACTCCTGTCTCCGTGGAAACTTCATCATAGTCCCTGCTGAAGAAATTAAGCAGTGTATCACCCTCGTATTGAACACTGTCAAGATAAGCGCTAACACCGACAGATCTGAGATCATATGCCTGTTCGGTGGCTTTGGTATTTGCTTCTATAAACTTCCTTGCTTCTTCTTTTGTCGCTGTTTTCAGATCTATGTTTTCAGTCTCTTTTAACATGCTGTCTATATCTGCCGCGGTATTCTCGATCTCTTTGGCTGTCTCCTCATAGCTTATGACCTCTTCGTTGAACTCATCCCACTTTTCGAGAAGAATCCTGGCAGTATCCTGATATTTTCTGTCAAGAGCCGCATTAAGATCAGACTTTGATCTGATACCGGGGTTTTCTTCCTGTATACGCTCCTCAAGGCTTTCGTAAGATGTCGATTTAAACCTGTCGATCCATGTATCAGATGATGTATCGGTCGCTTTGGATAAAAGAGTCTCCATCACAAGCGTTGCCTTACCGTTTGCCTGCATAAGTATAGTCAGGATATCCGCATGCTTCTTTTTCTCCTCATCCGAAAGAGCGTTGTATGCAGCATCACCCATCTCATACTTTGTTTCATTCAGAAGAAGATCACCCAGCTGCTTGCCGGTATCATCATCGGTAAGCTTGTTCATCAGCTTTCTCATATGATCTGCCCGTATATGATTAAGTGTGTCACCGGGCATTTTATAATTCTCACGGTACTCCTCAAGTGTCGCGATAAACCTGTCAACAAAAGGACGTATCTTGGAACTCATGGTCTGATCAATGATAACATTGTAATCCTCTGTGGAATACGGTCTGTTGCCTTCCGTCCCCTCGTTCATCACCGCGATATCCGTGATGGCATCCCCGGGCTCGGAAGTTGTCTTGTATCCCAGATATACTTTCTTATCGTTTGCACCCTTCTTAAATACGCTCTTTGACCCTGCGCCCTCATTCAGATCGGCGTAGTTTCCGGCTTCATCCTTGAGGATGGTATATCCTCCCTCCTCAAGCTCCTTTTTTGCCTCGTCCTCAGTCTCTCCCATACCGATACGGATCTCTTTTATATACTTCCCGCTCTCCGCCGCCCTGGCAGTCCCCGGCAGAGACACAGCCTTCGTAGCTATATCATTCAGCGGTGTGACCGAGAGTATGATAAATGTCATGCTTAATGCCGTGATCCTCTTCAATATTTTCTTCATAGCGAACCCTCCTTATATAATCACAGTATATATGCGCGTAAAAACGGCACTTTTTTCTATCTGAAAGCATTATATCACACCAAAGGGGACAAAACGGTGACAAAAGCAAAAAAACATACAAACCTTGACATTTTATCATTTATTCTGTATCATAATAACAGTACAGGCTCACGCAGAGAGCAGAGCCGACCAAGAAAAAGGAGGTATGAATAATCATGATCATTTTTTTCTACAGCATGATCGATTTTAGCGAGTTTCCCTCATTCGCGTCGATCGTAAGCATACTGCTTGTACTCCTCATCATAGCTTCGATGTGGATATTCTTCGTAAAGCAGAACAGACCGGGCTGGTATGCGCTTATCCCGTTTTTCAACACCCTGATGACGTTTTCCATCGTTTGGGGCAAAAAGAAGGGTATCATCTCTCTTGTGTTTGAAGCAAGCTCCATATGTTTCTATCTTATCGGAGCATACACGCTTTGGATCGTAGAGAGCGGCTTATTCTCCATATATTTCGGACATGGATTCGATCTTTTGGGTATCGTTGGACTTCTTTACGATATCGTGGCGGGCAATTTCCCACTCGGACCGATACTTTTCGGCTACGGATTCGCGCTGTTTGGTATGCTGCTCTCATGGGTCGCATATATCATAGCCATGGTAGGCTTTGTCAAGCTTGGAAGATCCTTCGGCAAGAAAGGGCTGTTCCTTTTAGGGATGTTCATATTCCCCTACATCTTCATGCCTATCATCGCCTTTGGGAATTCAAAGTTCCTCGGACAGGTCAACGGTCACAATCCGAACATTAACTATCCGTTTGTATTTGACCCGAATGCGTACTATCCCGATGGATATGACGAGAGCATGAACGACAGATATAAAAGAGCACAGGCGCAGATAGAGGCTGAACAGAAGCAGGCGGCAGAGAACACAGTCTGACAGCGGCTCTGGTAAAAAAGCCATGAACCTCGCCCGGCGAGGTGCCGGACAGCTTTAGATCACAGCCATCCGGCGATCATCGACTATTAAAAAGAAATGACCTCCGTGAGATCACGGACGGTCTTTTTTTA
>JAFSTZ010000287.1 GCA_017445525.1 Eubacterium sp. | reverse complement strand
TTTGTCACCTTCGGATAATACCGATGCAGGTACTCGGGCAGAACTCCGGTCATCTCGCCGACACTTAACGATATACTAATCACTGTCGAGGCATTTTTCTCCTCGGCTGCCTGTATCGCTTTTTCGGCTAACCTGACTACATAGCTCATCTCGTGCATAACTGTTTTTCCTCACTCTTAATAACACGATACTTCGACAATCCGTTACCAAGGGACTCCCGTCATTCATCGCTATTTCTGTTGTCTCTGTACAAATCAAAATCCCCCGCGCCCGGCAGGCACGAAGGATTTATGATCAATTTACATAATCACTACATAACGAATCTGCATTTATCCCAAATGCCTGATAACGGATCTAACCCCTATCACAACCACGATAAACTCGCGATCATCAGTTGTTTACGACATCAAGCATTGAGTGGATACTCTTCAAAACATCGTCCGTATCGCTTGCAACTATTTCGGAGTTTGAAACGATATCGTCCAGGCTGTCATTTACCATCTGTACAGTATCGTTAACTTCGTTTTGTGAAAGCTCGATGGTGCTTATGCTGCTGTTGATCGTCTGAACTGAAGCAGTAAGCTCCTGAGCTGAAGCGCCGAGGTTTGAGCTGACCTCAGAATAATACCTCGCATCTCGGTCATAGCTCTCAGCCATATTTTGCAGATTGTCATAGTCAGGCATAACCTTCTCATCAAGGAATTTAAGGATGTTGTTGCTCTCTCCTGAAAGCTGCTCAACACTTGATATAACCTTTCCTGTCAGGTCGTTTACCTTGTCGATCTCATCACTTGTACTCTGTGAAAGCGATCCAATCTCACTTGCGACAACCGCAAAGCCTTTTCCTGCTTCTCCGGCCCTTGCAGCCTCTATGCTGGCGTTAAGCGCGAGCAGGTTTGTCTGATTTGCGATAGCTTGTATAGACTGTGACACTCCGACGATCTCTTTGATGATCTTTGCACCCTCGATAGCCGCCTCCAGCTTTGCATGACTCTCTTTTGTAAGCGCCAGAGTTTCATTTTTGTTTTTGATGATGTCAGGAACCTTCGCTCCGACTTCTTCACGGATGTCATGGGCTTTTTCAGCCATATCCTGAGCCTCGCTTGCGAGCTTATCAACAGCAACAGACACCTCATCACAGGTTGCACTGATATCGTTGATACTTTTTGTCTGTGAGTTTACATTTGTTGCGGTTTCTCTCATTGCAGTTCCGATATCGTTGATATTGTCGGTCATACTTGCGATCTTGCCCTGAGCGTCACTCATTTTTTCAGCTATTGACGCTGATTCTTCTTTTGTTTGATTTATCGTGATCAGGAATTTCTCCTTCATCACACCGATCAGCGAATCGATCCTTGAAACCTCATCCATATTTACATATCTTGACTTATCTTCGATGAGATTATCCAATACGAAGTTTTCCATGCTCTCCATCGGGCGGAGCATTTTTTTGACAAGCATAAGCATAAGTATAATGACCAATGCCACGGATACGGCAGCTATAACGATACTGATCGTAAAAATGATCCACACGGAGCCAACAACCGTGCTTCTCGGTGAAACGACACCAAATACCCAGCCACAGCATTCAACCGTACCGGTCGCAAAGAAGCAGCTTTTTCCGTTATAATCCGATGCCTCGATAACCTCGGTGCCGGGATTTTCCAAAACCTTTGTGATAGCCGGCAAAACCTCAGTCGCCGATGTAGCCTTGTCCTCACCCGGCATATACTCTTCATTTGGATGAATGACATAGTTTCCGGAGCTGTCTACGAGATATCCATATTGGTTTTCACCGCTTGAAGCGGCATTTACGGTCTCAGTGATGGTATCAAGCGTATAATCCGCTCCCACAACCGCATACAGTTGATCATTGATATATATAGGAGTTGCGACGGTCACGCACATTCCTCCGATAAGGACATCCATATATGGGTCGGTAACTATAGTTTCTTTTG
>JAFSTZ010000032.1 GCA_017445525.1 Eubacterium sp. | reverse complement strand
CGAAGTGCGACATAAAAAAATCTACGCGAGTTCCGCAGAGACACGCATGTTAATCAACGTATGTCCGGAACGAAGAGTGATTCGTGCGAGCCGCTAATGCGAAAGTGAGGATACTTGCTCGCCGCGGCTGATTATTGGACGCAACGAGCGTGTCGACTCGTTGCTAATGAGCAAAACCATATTTTATCACTTGCGGGCACCCCTGACATGTGATATCATGTAGCTGATACAACCAAACCATATAACGATGTATCAGGAGGGAGGCACCATGACAGCTGAACAACTTATCTCATATATAAATGACGGAAACCTCGACGACAAACTTCTTGATATCTACCAAACAGCCGACGAGGTCCGGACGCAACAAAAACGGTACGTCGAAGCGATAGAAAAATACCGTCAAACCTTCGACGACGATACAGTAGAAGTCCATATCTTCTCTGCGCCCGGTCGCACCGAGGTTTGCGGCAACCATACGGATCATCAACACGGCGAAGTACTGGCGGCCTCCATAAGCGACGACGCGATCGCAGTTGTATTCCCAAGAGATGATAAAGAGGTTCGACTGCTCTCGGAAGGTTATGAAATGATAACTGTCGATACCGACTGTCTGACCACTAACTCTTCCGAGGAAGGAACGACCAATGCGCTTATCCGTGGTGTGCTTGCCAAGTCAAAAGAATTCGGTTACAACATAGGAGGCTTCAACGCATATGTGACCAGCAACGTTCTGTCTGGTTCGGGACTTTCCTCCTCAGCCGCCTTTGAAACAATACTCGGAACCATCCTGTCAGGACTGTATAACGATATGCGGATCGACCCGGTCGAGATAGCCGTCATAGGTCAGTACGCCGAGAATGTCTACTTCGGAAAACCATGCGGACTCATGGATCAGATGGCATGTTCCGTCGGAGCGCTCTGCTATATGGACTTTGAAAACCCGTCAGATCCAAAGATAGAAAAAATCGACTTTTCACTGAAGGATGCCGGATACAGCCTGTGTATAACGGACACAAAAGGCTCGCATGCAAATCTTACACCCGAATACGCTGCCATCCCTGAAGAGATGTGCCGTGTCGCTTCTATTTTTGATAAAAATGTCCTCAGAGAGATAACCGAAACAGAAATACTGAAGAAAGCATCCACGATCCGTGAGAAAGCCGGCGACAGAGCATTTATACGGGCAATACACTTCTACGAAGAATGCAAAAGAGTAGAAAGCGCGGTATCAGCCCTGAAGGAAAACCGCTTTGATGATTTTTTAAGGATCATAGACGAGTCTGGGAACTCTTCATATAAATATCTGCAAAATGTATACCCGCCTCACGATCCCGTTCATCAAAACACTTCCGTTGCTCTTATGGCAAGTGACATCATACTGAAAGAAAGCTCGTCAGGTGTATGCCGCATCCATGGAGGAGGTTTTGCAGGGACGATACAGGCATTTGTTAAAAATGAGCAGCTTGAAAACTATCGAGCCCAGATGGATCAGCTCTTTGGCGAGGGTTCATGCCACGTGCTGTTGATCCGCCCATACGGAGGTGTACAGGTTGTCTGATGATTCCTGTCGAACACAACTTCATTCAAACGATGATACATCGTACTATGCATTCCAAGGAGGATTTATGAAAACACATAAAAAACAACTGACCAGGATTTCCGTATTTCTGATAACTGCTCTCCTACTCACTGCTTGCGGCTCCGCAGGTGAACCGACCACAGAGCAGGTGCAGTCAGCCATAACGGAAGAAGATGAAAACGGTAACACGGATGTGGTAGCAACCGATGAAACTCCCGCCCCGGTTTCCACAGAAAAACCGACTCCGACTCCTAAACCCACCCCGCAGATCGACAGGATAACCCTCAGCTGTGCGGGCGACTGCACCATCGGAACCGATCCCAGGTTCGGATATGGATCCAGCTTTATCGCAACCTACGACAGGGTACAGGATTATTCTTATTTCCTGAAAAATGTTCAGAGATACTTTGCAAACGATGATATGACCATAGTAAACTTCGAGGGGACTCTCACCAACAGAACAACGAGAGTCGACAAGACATTTACTTTCAGAGCACCGCCGTCATACGTCAAAGTACTTACAAAGGGAAGCGTAGAGGCAGTTGCATTTGCAAATAACCACTGTCGTGATTTCGGCATCGAAAGCTATAACGACACCAGAGAGACTCTGAAAAAAGCAGGCGTAAAGTATTCATCTTACTCGATCGTATCTACGTACAGGATCAAAAAAGAAAAAACCGGAAACAAATATAAGATCGGCATGATATCTGTTTGCGGACTGGACAGTTACGAAGGATCCAAATCGCAGATAGCATCGGGGATAAAGAAACTGAAAAGAAGAAACTGCGACCTTATCATCATGAGCATGCATGATGGCATCGAACGACAATATTATCCGAGAGAGTCTCAAAAAGGACTTGCAAGATACGCGATCGATCTCGGTGCAAACCTGGTACTCGGTCATCACCCGCATGTATTACAGGGTGTGGAAAAATACAAAAAAGCATACATAGTATACAGTCTCGGCAACTTCTGCTTCGGCGGAAACTCAAATCCTTCAGATAAAGATACTATGATCGCCAGGCCGACATTTATCTTTAAAAACGGAAAGCTGAAAGTGAGACAGACAGTCCTGAGAATCATCCCCTGCTGTCTATCCTCAACAACAAGTTATAATAACTATCAGCCTACACCGAAAAAGGGATCCGAGAAAAAAAGAGTCCTTTCAAAGATAAATGATATGTGCGAAGCTCTTGGAACTACACTTAAAAACAGCAGTGGAAAGCTGACCACTACTATTTCGTTACTATTGACCAAAAACTGATCAAAAACAATGAATTTGTATACAAGTTGACAAAAAAAGTTTTAAAGAAATAAAAATATATTACAATTCAGTTGTTATTCCGCAAAAGAGCCGAGTTTTCGGCTCTTTTCAGGGTTTATCCTGTGATTATTTCAACAGAAACCGGGCACTTTTTTTCATGAAAAACAAGAAAATTGTAATTTTTTGAAAAAAACTATTGCATTTCTATGCGTTTAGTATTATATTATACATTGTAACGTAAAGATTTTTCTTATCCGTAAATTAAAAAAGGAGAACAGAATCATGGATAACAAAACAACAGCTACAACCAAAGCACCTGCAACAAAAGCCGCAGAGACAGTTAAGACTGCAACTTCTACAGCAACTACTACAGCTGCTACAACAGCTACTACCGCTGCAAAGACAACTGAGAAGGCAGCTCCTGCAAAGAAGCCTGCTGCTAAAAAGCCTGCAGCTAAGAAACCGGCTGCTAAGAAGCCTGCAGCTAAAAAGCCCGCTGCTAAGACAGCTGCTAAGCCTGCTGCAAAGAAGACAACCAAGGCTGCTCCGAAGAGAGGACGTAAGCCGGGATCCAAGAACAAGGTCGTTGAGAGCGTTCAGGAGACCATCATCCAGTATGCCGGCGAGGACCTTGTAGTTGCAGAGCAGCTTGTAGACCGCGTTAAGGAAGCATACAAGAACTCAGGTCATCGTGTTGGGAACATCAAGTCTCTTCGTATCTATGTAAAGCCTGAGGAGAGAAAGGCTTTCTATGTGATCAACGACAAGGGCGATGAGACCATGGTTATCGATTTCTGATCACCTTTCATCAGATATATCAAAGAGCATCCTGACGGATGCTCTTTTTATTTCGATCAATCTCTCCTCTTATTAACGAAGTACGAATAACAGCTCCCCTCCGTCGATACCATGCAGGCACCCTGCGGATCCATGGGATTGCATCTTTTTCCGAAAAGCGGACATTCATACGGTCTTATATTTCCCATCAACACCTGATCGCAATGACAGGCAGGATTCTTTTTTTCATCCTTGTCAAGACCAGCGCTACCGGCATCATAATCCATATATTCATCACGAAGCAGCATACCCGAGTCAGGGATAACACCCAATCCTCTCCATGCGGCATCGGCAGGTCTGAAATACTTCTCTACTGCTCTCTTCGCTGAAACATTCCCCTCGGAGGTAACGACCGAAGGATAATAATTCTTCACCACTCCCTGCCCTCTGTGCCTGACTATACCATAGATCGCCACCAGAAGCTCTTCTGCCCTAAAACCGGACACACATAAAGGGATGGAAAACTTCTCGGCTATAGGCGTAAAGATATCCCATCCCGTAACCACGGACACATGCCCCGGAGCCAGAAATCCATCAATACTCGCCCCTGATGACATGATAGTATCTATAACCTTCGGCATGGTTTTTACAGAGGTGAGGAGTTTGATATTCCTGATATTCCTCTCTATGATCTCATCCATAAGCAGCGCATAAACCGGAGTCGTTGTCTCAAACCCCACAGCGGCAAAAACAAACTCTCTGTCCGGCTCATCCTCAGCCATTTTTATGATATCCATGGGCGAGTACACCATCTCAACCCTGCCATTTATATCCCTCTTATCGCTCCTGTCGTCGACTCCTACGTCACCTGACTTCATACTGTCACTATCAGGACGGCTGACAGACTGACGGACATCAGCCAGGCTCCTGCTGCTACCCGGAACCCTTATCAGATCACCAAAGGTCGCAACTATATACCCGTCGTTGACCAGATCTATCAACCGATCAATATAGGCCGAAGTAGTCACACATACAGGACATCCGGGTCCGGATAAAAGCTTGATCTTATCCGACAAAAGAGAGGGAATACCGAACTTTGCCACCGCCTCAGTGTGCGAACCGCAGACCTCCATGATACGCATGGAAGGTCCGTCGTAGTTCAGTAATTCCCTCTTTATCTGTTCAATATTCATCATATGTCACGCACCCGCCGCAGACGCTTCAAGATCACAGAACAGCTCCTCGAGTTCCTCCGCTTCAGTCTGTGAAACCTTCTGGAGTATCATGCCTGCGTGAACCAGCACACGATCACCGGGCTCCACTTCAACAAGCCCTGATCTGGTCTCAACCTGATTACCGGAAAAATCCACCACAGCGGTGCGCTCTCTCACTTCTATAACCGTTCCGGGCAATGCCACACACATAACATAAACACGCTTTCTATATATCTCACGCAACCGCAGCAGCACTTCCGGAAACTGCAGGTAACTTAACCTTGTCAACAGTTGCATAGTAAAGCAGTCCGTCTTCTCCGAAATCCTTGCCGTCTACACTCTTGATACTGATCGGGAAAACCATATACTGCACACCGGCCTCGATGGTAGTAGGATCAACATATACATTCATGGTTTTCTTGTCCGGGAACAGTACCACCTTATCGATCTTAACCTCTTTGTATGAACCGCGGATCGAAAAGTCTGAAGGCAATACTGCAGCCATCATCTCTGACTCCTCATCCCAGATAAGCTTCTCAGGATCATCTATATCCACTCTGTCAGGAGTCTGCAACGGCTCAACCTCGTTATCAAGGGTGAACTCAAAGTATGCCTCATTGGAGTTAAACTTTGCATTGTCCTTAACATATACGTTCACCTTGCATGTAAGAGTTGTAGTCTTAGTCTTGCCGGCAAGCTTGTACTTAACCTTTACCTTGACATCAACCTTGCTGGGTACAGCATATGCATAGAACTTAGCGGACATCTTGCTCTGTGACTCAATCTTCAGATATGAATCAGGCTTCATGCTCCATGATGTCCTGAGGACTTTTGACTTTCCGGCTTTTACCTTTATAGTAAACTTTGAACCGGCTTTAACAGTCTTCTTGGTAGCTAAGAGAGACGGTCCCTTGGCAGCAGCATCGGCGGGAACAGATACCGAAACAGCCGGAACTACCAAAACTACAGCTAAAAGCATGCATGCAAATCTCTTTGTGATAGTTTCTAATCTCATGATCTTCTCCTTTCATATAAACATGATCGCTCTACAATCAACATGATTTATTGTAACACAAATAACATAGAATAACAACTGTTTTTTTTAACATATCCTCGGAAGTCCTTCCCCCTGCATGATGTCAAGTTCTCTGAGACCACCGATGGCAGTTTTCATATACAGCGCCCCGATACCCGAAACACCGAGGGAACCGTCAGGCTCCGTCACCTCTCCGATCCTTACCGCATCAGTTCCGTACGCAGATGACCTCATAGCCTCAAGCGCCTGCTCCTCATCCGCCGGATCGACTATGACCACCATCTTGCCTTCGTTACCCATATACACGGGATCGAGTCCCAGAAGCCCACAGAAATCCCTGACCTTTGCAGACACCGGTATCAGTTCATCGTGTATGATAAATGTCATGCCGGATGCAACGCAAATCTCCTTTAACACTGTCCCCAGACCGCCCCTCGTCACATCACGCATCGTATGCACCTTAAGTCCGGACAGAGCCCTGCACATCTCAGTCAGTGGCGCCGTATCACTGGTGATATCCGTCAGAACCGACATCCGCTCTGACAAAACCGCCGCATGATGGTCACCGAGATTACCGGATACCAGTATAACATCACCGGGTTTGGCATTTGCGGCAGAGATATCGACGTTATCAGGAACTATCCCCACACCGGTCGTATTTATATAAATGCCACCGTCTCCGCCGATAACCTTGGTATCACCGGCTACAATACTTACCCCTGCCTCTCTGGCCGTATCAGCCATGGATGCGGCACATCTGCGTACCACCTCCATATCAGCTCCCGTCTCCAGTATCCAGCCGCACGTCAAATAAACAGGCACCGCGCCCCTCATCAACAGGTCATTCACGGTGCCGCACACGGCAAGTCTTCCGATATTTCCACCGGGGTACTCCACTGGATCGATAACAAAACTGTCAGTAGTAACAGCCACTCTCCCCGTGCTTTGGTCTGCCATAACCGCAAAGCCGTCAGAAGATCCGGCTGAACTATCCGATGTCCCATCTGTCAGCCCGGATACCCTGATGGGAAGTACCGCAGCATCCTCCATACCTGACAGAATATCGTTATCAAACTCTCCTGCAAATACATCATGTATCAACTCTGATGTCGCCGCCCCACCGCTGCCATGCAGCAGGGTTATCTTAACACTCATTTATGTTTCCTTTCGATCATGCTACTATCATTCCACAGCTTATAACTCCAGCCTAATTGTTCTCAAACTTAACCTTGTTTCTCGGCAAATATCTCAATAACAGACTCTCAAGGTATTCCTTATTGAGAGGTTTTGAGATATATGCATCAAATCCGACTTTCAGATATCCTTCCTTTGCGCCCTCCGAAGCATTCGCCGTCATAACGATACAAGGCACTGCGCTGTTCTGATTCCCTCTGTTCTCTCGCACCAGACGCAAGAGCTCTATACCGTCTATCTCCTGCATAAGATGGTCAAAGATCAAAATATCATATTCATTTTCAGCCATGTACTCCAGTGCTTTTTCACCGCTTACTGTGGAATCGATCTGTATCTTCGTAGATTTAAGAAGACTGTTTACAACCAACAGATTCATGTCTTCATCATCCACAACAAGTATCCTGGCATCCGGAGCTGTATACTCTCTGTACTCCACAGTCTGCTCCTGAGAAGCCATGGTCTCCTTAGCCTTCGCATAAGATCCTATAGGCTTTTTATCTATCACAGTCTGCTTAAGAATAAAGAAAAATGTCGATCCGACTTTATTTCTCTGATACTCAAGTCTGCTGTTCATCGATCTGAGCAGACGATTTACCAATGACAGACCAAGCTCTACTATCCCATGGGTAAGCTCGTCATCGCCATAATCGTCACTAAATGTATTAAGCATACGATCAACCGCATCCTCGGGAACACCAGCTCCCGTATCGGTGACACTGAACCTGATCCAGATGTCATCATCACGTACATGCTCTCTGGTGATCGTAAAATGTATCTCTCCGATATTTGTATAACGGACCGCATTGTTCAGGAGATTTTGAAGAGCCTGACGTATCCTCATCGAATCTCCCATAAGTATACTCGGTATATTGTCATCTATCTCTGTATAAAATTCCACACTTGAGTGATCCAGTCTCTCACGGATAATATCCGAAAGATCCTGTATCAAAAGCAGCGGATCATATCTCACCGGTGTGGGATCATTTTGATCGTCCTCAACTTTTGATATATCAAGAGCCTCTTCAACCATCAACAGAAGCTGTATCCCCGCACGCCTTACCTTCATGGCATTTTCCCTGATCTCGGGATCTACAGACTCTCTGAGGATCATCTCATCCATACCCATAACCATATTTATGGGGGTTCGGATCTCATGAGACATCATTTTTAAAAATTCCGTCCTTCTGAGTGTTGCCTCCTGAACCTCAGTCCTGGCAACAGAGAACTCCTGCTTTTTCTTTTCGTGATTCGCCGCCTCTCGTCTGGCGCCATATCTGATCAGCAACAAGATAAAAACAGTGAATGCCATAGCTGATACACCGAGCATGATGATCATCCAGAGATGTGTACTGACCTCCTTCTCATACCAGTCAGCCGGAAAGTCCGCACAGATAATCCCCGCCACTTTGCCGTTGGAAGAGTACACCGGACAGTAAGCCGAGTAAAATGTTCCCCATCTGTCCTGGAAAGGCTTGTCATCAACTGCCGGAAGCCCAAGCAACGCTTCCTTGGTAGCCTCGGTCTCCTCGACCTCCTCACCGAACAAACCCGGGTCATCCGGATCCGTATCCAGTATAAAAGAATACTTTCCGGGAGATGTATTTCTGAGCGCGTATACGTATTTAGCCTCAGTATTCTCAAGAAAAACAGTCAGCTTGTCATACAATCTTTTGTACTCCGGAGTATCCTCGTCTCCCTTCTCTATACCGGCCAGATCATCACCGTTTACCGAGATGGCTGCGCTTCTGGCGACCTCGATCATCTCATTTTTAAGGAGTTCATCCATGATACTGTGAGAACGAATGGTTGAAAATATGAGCAAGCCAACAATGACTGCAAAATAAACTACAGCCATGATGATCAATATGCCCGTTCCGTTTTTCTTTTCTTCCATCATCTATCTCTTGTCACCTTCTGTATCAGTTTAAATGAAAAAACCGACCCCTGTCCGTATACACTTTTAACATCAATGTCGCTGCCCATCATAACCAGCAGCTTCTTTACCAGCGCCGTTCCGAGGCCAGTTCCGGATACATGATTCTTTTCTCTTTCAAAGCGCTCAAATGCAAGAAAAAGACGTTCCATATCCTCTTCCTTTATACCGCATCCCGTATCCTCAACACTGAACAGCAGTGTTACGCTGTCATCATTTCTTTCAAGCTGTGACACGGAAAATATCACTTCGCCCTCTGTAGTAAATTTATTTGCATTTGATAGAAGATTCATCAGAACCTGCCTGATCTTGGTCTCATCTCCCATCAGATATGCCGGCAATCCATCATCTGTATATACCGAAAAAACAAGTCCCTTTTCCTCAGCCACAGGCCTCATCTTCTCTACTACGGAATCCAGTAAAACCTTTAGTTCATATTCCTTTTCATCCAGTGTGATAGTGCCGTTCTCCAGTCCGATATAATCCAGAATATCATCGACCATAACCCCTAAACTCTGCCCGGCAGTTTCGATGTTTTGAGCGCATACTTTGGTTTTATGGGCATCAGCTTTATCAAGTATATGCCTGTTACTATCTATCATGCGATTGACCGGTTCTCTGATCTCATGTGACATACGATCCAGAAAATCCCTCTTAACACTATCAACCTGAACTATCTTTTCATTCATTCCACGGAGATTCTCAGTCTCCTTGAATTGAAGATCAAGCTCGCGTCTTTCATGCCTTGTAACGATCCATAAATATATGATCCCGCCTATGATTGCAACCAGACAAAGCTCCACCAAAAAGCGATCCAGAGTTTGCGTCCTGTTGTCAAACCAGTCTGCATCATAGTCAACACCTACAACCCCGACTATCTCACCTGTAGAATCATGTATCGGAGAAAAAGCACTGTAGAAAACTCCCCATCTATCCTCGGTAGCCACGTGATCTGCTGCCGGCACACCGGAAAAAGCCGACTCAAGTGCAGGCGTAACTTCGATAAGCTCTCCGTATTCATCCTCACTCTCAAAGTCGGGATCCGCCACGACACCATAGCCGTTATCAAGTTTCTTTATGGCATAAATATACTTAAGCCCGACTGCTTTATAGAATGGGGTAAGCACAGCTATAACCCTGTGAAAGGGTTCTTTGCCGGAATCACTGATCTCGCCCTGAAGCAATTTAATATCATCTCCGTCAACCATGGCAGATGCACTGTTTGCTGTATTCAGCATGCGGTTTTCCATAAGTGAATTAACTGTACTTCTGGACTGAGTGATAGACAAATATGCAATCAAAAGAATCGTTATCGTGAATACTACGATAGCGACGATAATTATTTTGATGGTAAAAGTATACTTTCTTGTCTTCATAAGCGCTATTATACCATAATTATCACTATATGTCTACAATGAATTTCCACCCAAACAGAGTTGTCCAAGTGCTATCCCACCGTCACCGCACGGAACCTTTTCATTGATATAAACCTTAAATCCGGCTCTCCTGACCGTTGGGATGAGCAGAGATAAAAGAACCCTGTTACACATCGTCCCACCGCTGAGAACAACCGTGTCTGTACTCTCTGTCACACGACCTTCTGCATCCTGAATTATCATGACAGACGCATCCGCAATCGCTTGATGAAACATAAATGCTATCCTGTCAGCATCCTCTCCGTAAAGCTTCTCCTTTATCAAAGAAGCCATGAGAAATACGCTGTCTGCTACAAATACATATGACGTGCCGGCGCATTTATCTACTGTATCACTCCCGTGTTTTACAGTCGTTTCACTTTCATCCGTCTCACAGTTTGACACCCCCTGCACCGGAGCCCACAGGTCGGAAGGCTCGATCTCCGACAGAAGACCGTCCCGATCCGCAGCTATCGATCGCAGGTAACGTCTTGCCGCCTGCTCAAGCATGATGGCACACTCACCCTCATAAGAGTTGTTTCCGCATATATCAAGAGCCGCAGACGCAGCGTCAAACAGCCTTCCCATGGACGATGAGCTCACAGTATTTATCCCGGCATCTGCCGCAGAACAAAACAATCTATACTCATTTTTATGCGAATCGGACTCAAACAAAGCATCTATCTCACCGGATGTCAACAGCCTTCTTTTTTCTGCAGCATATACATACGCATAGAGCGATATAAATGCGTTCTTTGCCGCATCATCAGACGCTATCATGGGTATTGAAGAAAAATGCCCCACTCTCTCATGATCATGGTCATGACAAAACAAAAACTCACTTCCCCATACAGTCCCGTCATCTCCGTATCCGGTTCCGTCAAACGCAAGACCGATGACAGGTTGATTCAGTCCATGTTCAGCGATCACCGAAGCCACATGCGCATAATGATGACCAACCTTGCTTAGACGTATAGCAGCATCCGGATCTGCATCGATCGGTTCAGATGATCCGGTTTTCATAGCATCATTATAAATATAATCCTTTATGATTCTCGCAGATATATATCCCGGATGTGCATCACACACCGCCTGCTCAGGTTTGATCCCGAGCAGCCTTGTATAAGATGCGATCTCTTCCCTGTATGCTCTTGACGATGCTACATCCTCCAGATCACCGTAGTGTCCGGACAGGTAAGCCATGTTTTTTCTGCCGAGCGCAAACACCGACTTCAGATCTCCGCCTGCCGCTACGACATCATTTTTCAATATAAATGGGAGCTTCACCGGCTCAGGGACTATCCCTCTGGCACGCCTGATCACCTGGACGTACTCACGGTTTGCATCAACAACTGCCGGTATCCTGACCACCTGAAAGATAGAGTCATCAAGCGGATTCAGTATCTCTCTGTCATGATATAAAACACCATCAACACCGCCCTCATCACATATCTCAAACATCCGCTTATCATCAGCGATGATAGGTTCTCCTCCTCTGTTACCACTGGTCATAACAAGAGCTCTCAACTCTTTTAACAACAACAACTGAAGCGGATTGCACGGCAGCATGGCTCCTATCCTGTCACTGTTGCCGCAAACGGTTTGAGAAAGATGAACCCGTTCCACAGATGGCTCATCCTCAATGGAAACACCTGCCACATAACCTCTGCTATCTCCGCCGTCCGACGATCCGTCCCGCATATCCAGCAAAACGATCGGTCTCGCATCCGACTTTAATAAAGCCTCCTCTTTCTCTGAAACAAAGGCGTATTTTTCTATCTCATCTATGTCATAAAACATCACAGCAAATGGCTTTTGATCGCGGTTTTTAAACTCTCTCAGTCTCCTGCCCGCCTCATCACTGAAAGGATCAAAACAAAAATGATATCCCCCTATATCCTTGACTGCTACTATCCCACCCTGTTTAATGATGTTTACTGCTTCGCTGATCGGATCTTCTGCACCCACGTGACGATATAGTCTTACTTTCGGACCGCAACACTCGCACGCTATAGTTTGGGCATGTCTTCTGATATCTCCAAGCCGCACATAATCCTCTGCACATCCGTCACACAGATCAAAGCCTGACATAGAGGTCCTCTCCCTGTCATAAGGCACCTCTCTCATGATGGAAAACCTGGGTCCACAGGACACGCAGCTGATAAACGGATATCGGAACCTGCGATCAGAGGGATCAAAAAGCTGACGCTCACATCTTTCACACGTCGCTATATCCGCCGGAAGGCATCTGATCTCATCCTCACCAAACTCACTTTCCTCTATCTCAAATCCCTCCGGAGCATCCGTAGCATCCTCATACTCGCATACAACCTCATCCACCCTGCTCCCCACCGGCGGACACGACGAAAGGCGCCGGATATACGCATCCAACGCCTCGTCATCTCCATAGGCAGAGATCTTTACGATCCCACCGTTATTACAAACCGTGCCGCATATGGATAAATCCCGCGCTGCCTCCGCAGCGAAAGGACGATACCCAACGCCCTGCACCAAGCCATATACAGTTATTACAGCCTTACGCATGATAACCCTCGAAAGCTTATTCTTTATCAGTAGCCGCTTCAGCAGGCTTAGCATCACCGGCAGCTGCCTCAGCCGCTTTCTTTGCATCAGCCTCTTCCTTGGCCTTCTTAGCTGCGGCAGCCTTAGCCGCAAGCTCAGCTCTCTTCTTTGCCTCAGCCTCCAAAACCTCCGGAGACTTGGTATATGTAACCCTGCTCTTCTCCGGTCCGGGTGTCTGATACCCCTGTACCATATGGAGACACTTCTTGGGACACTTCTCCACACAGAAACCACAGGCAATACAATCAAACCTGTCGATCGACCAGGTTCCCTTGATCTTATCCACACTGAGAGTCCCGCACGGACAGCATCTCACGCACATACCGCAGCCGATACACTCATCTATAGTGATCTCGATATGCCCCCTCGTCCTCTCCTGATATTTATAGGGCTCAAACGGATATGTAGTAGTCACAGGCTTCTTAAACAGATTCTTGAACGTCTGCGGAGCCATTTTCATTAATCCCATCTTCTATCTCCTTTATTGATGCTTGATAATGGTATCCGGAAGTTACCGAAGGATTTGCCGGCTGATTTGCTGTGAGGGACCTGTCGCGAACGCCGGTTCTTAGCGAGGTCTTTTCGAGCTTAGAACCGCTGCGTTCGGGAATGACGCGAGTGGAGTCCCTCACGCAAATACTGCCGGCAAATCCGTAGATACATCCTGTATGCCTTATCTCTCGGTACAACTGATACACGGATCTATGGTGAGTATCAGTAGCCCGACATCAGCAAGCTCTGTGTTCTTCAGCATCTCACACAATCCGGGCAGATTGGCAAAGGTTGGGGTGCGTATACGCATCCTCTCAACAAACGGCTTACCGTTCGCCTTTACATAGTAGACAGCCTCACCACGTGGCTGCTCAACCCTCATGAAATACTCTCCGTCAGGATTGCCCTTGATCGGAACCGCCAGCTCATCAGAAGCAGGTATCTTGGCTATAGCCTGTCTGAGGATATCTATCGACTGGAATATCTCCAGGATACGACACTTGCATCTCGCATAGCAGTCACCCTCATGGCTCACTATCGGCTCAAAATCGATATGCGGATACGCAGCATAACCGAGCTTTCTCATATCGGTATAAATACCGCTCGCCCTGCCAAACGGTCCGCAACAGCCCAGGTCATGTGCCTGTTCCTTGGTCAGCACACCAACTCCGACAAGTCTCGACTGAACGGAATAATCCTCCAAAAATGTCTTGCTTATCTCATTCAGTTCGATCTCAACTTCTTTTATAGTAGAAAGGATGATCTTTAACTGGTCATCCGTAATATCCTTTATCACACCACCCACGCAGTTTACGGAGAATATCAATCTCGCGCCGCTGGTCATCTCCTGCAGATCCAGAACCTTCTCACGCACGCGCCATGCCTGATAAAACAGATTCTCAAATCCGAAACCGTCTGCCAAAAGTCCCAGCCACAGCAGATGTGAATGCATCCTTCCGAGCTCAGCCCAGATGGTACGAAGATACTTCGCCCTCTCCGGTATCTCTACACCGAAGATATGCTCAACCGCCTCGCAATAACCCATGCCGTGCTGGAAGCTGCAGATACCGCAGGTTCTCTCAGCTACATAGCTTAACTGGTTAAAATCTCTCTTTTTAACAAGACTCTCCAGACCTCTGTGGATAAATCCTATAGATGGGATAGCCTCAACGATCTTCTCATCCTCTACGACCAGATCAAGATGGATCGGCTCCGGAAGGACGGGATGCTGCGGGCCAAAGGGGATCACACTTCTCTTAGCCATCTTTCTCTCCTCCTTCCCCCTTTACCTGCTCAGGTCCTAAAGGCGTCTCAACATTTATACGATAAAGCTTGTTCTTGTAATCAAGATTGATCATCTTGATCTTGACACCGAAAAGCTCCTTCATCTCATTCTCATAGAATATAGCGGTCGGAACGATCTCGGTTATACTCGGGATCTCAGTCTCCGGCTCGATCACAAGCCTGAGCGTAGTATACTGGTAAGTCACATCGTGAGCAAAGGAATAGCTTAACTCAAACTTATTATCTATGGTTGCGGCGCACGCCTGCGAGAGTCTGAAGCCGTCTTTTTTAAGCTTCATTACCTCGGGAAGGAGCTCGCCGACCTCGATGGGACTGATGATCTCCTCGGGATGTATCACCTCAGACATTCTCCTTCACCTCTCTTTCCTTTTCGGCATCAGAATACGTGATGCCGTGCTTTTTGTTATGACGATGCTCATCCAGACGCTTCTGGAAAAGCTCGACAGCCTGTACTATACCGTCGATGATCGCCTGCGGTCTCGCTGCGCATCCGGGCACATATATATCCACCGGGATCACAGTATCCGCGCCTCCTAAGATATTGTAACATTCTTTAAAAATACCTCCGGTGCAGGCACAAACTCCCACAGCCACGACGACCTTCGGTCTCGGCATCTGATCATAGAGCTGCTTTACCACAGGCTTGTTCTGTTCATTTATACCACCGGTTATCAGCAGGATATCAGCCTGCATGGGGTCGCCGGTATTCATGACACCAAAACGCTCCGCATCGTACACGGGCGTCAGGCTCGCCAAAACCTCTATATCACATCCGTTGCAGCTTGAACCGTCATAGTGCAGCAGCCACGGAGATCTTTTTATGTTTGCCATTATAAACCCATCCTTTCGTATTCATCACTTGATGATCATGAGTATGATCAGATTCACGCCGGCAGAAAGAGCCGTAACTCCCCAGCTCAGGCGTATCATGGTATCTGTCTTTACCCTGGCACTCGAGTTGTCGATCAGTATCTCGATAAAATAAACCACCAGCACGACCGCTATCGCAATAAATATACTCCACCATGTCGCATTGATGATATACAGACCTACCACTCCGAGCAGGAATATGTTCTCATACCACTCAGTCACCTGAAAGATGGCGAGGTTTCTGGCTCCCATCTCTGTCGTAACACCCTTGACCAGCTCCTGATGCATATGGTGCGATGTGGAAAGATCAAAGGGCGACTTTCTCATTTTTATGGTAAGTATAAATACAAATGCGATGAAAAATCCCGGCAGATAGATGATCGAGCTGAACCTCGAAGACGCGATCTGATTCACATCAAAGGTCCCCTCTGCCAGATAAAAGCCCACACATGAAAGCAACACCGCAGGCTCATAAGCAAGCATCTGCATCAGCTCCCTGTTGGCACCCATGGTCGAGTAAGGAGTCGAGGTCACCATCGCAGCAAAGTAAAGGAAGGTGGCTCCGGTACTCATTACGAAAAAGCACATCAGTATATCGGTCCCGGCAAAAAACATAACACCGGTCACGATGATAAGTATCATATACGAAAGCAGGAAAAACATCTGTGATCTGCTGACGATGATGACCTGCTTGCTAAAAAGCTTGATCACATCGTAAAACGGCTGGAGCAGCGGAGGTCCCACTCTTCTTTGCATCCTTGCGGATATCTTTCTGTCAATGCCGTCCAAAAGCCCTCCGATGATCGGAGCCAGCAGTATATATGCAGCTACAGCTATCCAATTTACCATCGTCATTTCCATCACAGTAACCCTCCTATTATAACAGTCAGCATCACTATGAGTACTGCCGAAGTGAAGACCTGTGAAGGCTTCATAAGCTTTCTCTTTCCAACCATATCTTTATAATAATGATTGGACAGCCACAGCGTCTTTCTGTCACCGAATGAATCCACGAAAGACCTGTTGTCTCCGTAGTTTACACCATTCATATATGAATCCTTCCTGTTGAAGGTCATCTTCCTCGAGTAGACGTATGCCAGCACCGGCACAGCAAACACGAGAAGTATGATGATCGCAAGAACTATCAGGATGTGCGTCGGCAGAACGTTCATCGACACTCCGAACGCCTCCTCGACCATCGGATTTACATACACTCCCGATAAAAGCGGGAACAGCGCACAAAGCAAAAGCATCAGTATGGCGTGAACGGTGAGCGAAAGCATCTCCGTAGGTCTGGTCACATCCTTTATCTTTTCCTCTGTCAGATGCGTATGCGAAACAAGCTTGCCCATCCACTTCGTCCAGTAAAGCGATGTTGTCGCCGAACCGAAAACGATAAACAGAACAAGCATGATATTTCTCTCGTCAACTGAAGCGCGAAGGGCAGCCCACTTGGATATCAGCATACCGAACGGCGCAAGGAACATACCCGCGATACCGATAAACATAAACGCCGCAAGCTTCGGCATGATATACAAAAGTCCGTGCATATCCTCCACATCACGGGAGTGAAGCGAGTTCTCTGTAGCTCCGACATCCTGGAACAGCAGCGACTTTGATACCGCATGGAAGATCATGAGAAATGATCCCGCCCACATGGTCTCAGGCGTACCCACTCCCGCGCAGGCAACCATCAGACCGAGGTTCGATATCGTGGAAAACGCAAGTATCTTTTTGCCGTCACTCTGCGCTATGGCCATAAGTGACGTCGCCAGGAACGTAAAGCCTCCTATAAAAGCTATCAGTGATCCTGTCGTAGTCCCACTCATGGCAGGCGACAGTCTGAGCAAAATATAGATGCCGGCCTTGACCATCGTCGCACTGTGAAGGAGCGCAGACGAAGGTGTCGGAGCAACCATCGCCCCGATAAGCCATGTTGAGAACGGCAGCTGAGCCGCCTTAGTCAGAGCCGCAAATGCTATAAGAGTAACCACTATAGTCACGACAGATCCGTGCGCATTTGTACACATGGAAATCAGGTTATGAAGTGAAACGGTGCCCATATTTATAGCGAAATATATGATGCCGACCGCGAGCGCAACGCCACCCAAAAGGTTCATCCACAACGCCCTGAACGAATTGTCGATAGCCTCTTTTTCTCTTGTATATCCGATCAAAAGGAAAGAACAGATACTGGTCATCTCCCAGAAGAAATCGATCCAGAGAAGACTCTCGGAGAGAACGAATCCAAACATCGCTCCCAAAAACAGAAACAGGATCATAAAGAAATAATGTCTCCTGTCCTCAACATCCTTGTGATGGTTATGATAACCGTGCATGTATCCGACTGCATAGATGATGATCAGTCCGCCGATAACACCGATGATGATACACATAAGGATGGAAAGATGATCGATATAAATATGCGATATCTCATTCATCTTCGGTCCATAAAGCTCCAACCACACCATGCCCGCGGTCGGGATGATGGACAAAAGTGATATCCAGTATTTTTTATATTTGAAACTTAAAAATGTCACGACGCACATAAGGATGATCTCTGCGCCGAGTATGGTATAGTCTGCTACCTCTGTCTCCACATAAAGCGAGATACGTTCACAGCCGCCTGCTATCCACATGTAAACCAATACACCTACTCCCGCCATGATGGCAACAGCACCGATGTAAGCTATGACAGAACGAACCTTATCTGCCCTCACAACAAACATCAAAAATGCGATCACGACCGGAAATATTATCAAAAACGGAACTATAGGTAAGCTTTCCATCTTTCCCTCCACTATATTTATTTTTCATATTGATCTTTATATCCGACATAGGATACCGTGTATCTATGCCATACAGCCGGACATTTATCTGTAATACCTCAGCCTGTACTGCTTCGGTGTAACTTTCTTCTGCTCTCTGAATACCTTTATAAAATGCGAGTTGGATCCGAATCCAAGTCCCGATGCGATATCGGTCAGAGAGTAATTGGACTCTTTCAGCATGATCTCTGCCACTGCTATACGCTGATCTCTCACGTAATCCTGAACCGTATATCCTGTCTCCTCGTGAAATCTGGTGGCCAGATAGTTCGGTGAGAGCTTGACCGCAAAGCCAATATCCTTCAGAAGCAACTTGGTATGGAGATTCTTTCTGATATACTCCATAGCCTGCATGATAGAGCGGGAAATCTTTGCCTTGCCCTCTTTATCCTTCAACTCGGCAGCCTCTGCCTCTTCCTTGCTCTCCTGAACCTTTCGGGTGAAATCCAGGAACATGATGGTGTGAAGTTCATCAACAGCATCAACCGTCTTGCAGTCATCCATACGGCCGATATACGTGTTCTTCAGAGCCTGAGCCTCCTCGGTACCCATACCGCCCTGCATGGCAAAAAGCGAAGCCATGGTGGTCGACGAAACAAACAGATACTTTTTGTTCATCAACTCATCGGAAGAGAGCTTGTCGCCGTCGACACTGTCTATAAGTGCCTTGCACCCCATAACACCCTCTATGTTTCCTTCCTTCAGGCTGAAGTAAGGGATCATGGCAAAGCTCTGGATCTTCTTGGGCTTTGGCTTGTCATTGCCGAGAAGAGTATCCTCCTTCAGATATTCAAGATAAATAGGTTCATCCATCTATATATCCTCCCTCGTATTTTTACTCTACCGATATGAAATAATAGTAGATCGGCTGTCCGCCGTACTGTATCTCGAACTCCACATCCAGTCTCTCAAGTCCGATCTTTGCAGCTATCTTGGCTGCCTGCTCTTCGCTGGCCTCCTCACCATAATAGAGTGTTACAAGTTCTGTCTCTTCGGTCATCAGCTTGTTCAGAAGATCCACTGTTGTATCTACAATATCAGTTCCGACAGCTTCTATCCTCTTGCCGCTGATACCCATGATATCGCCGGTCTTTATCGTATGTCCGTCAACCTGCGTGTCACGGACCGCATAGGTGACCTCTCCCTCGATGATAGCTTCCGCCGCCTCGTTCATCGCAGTTTCGTTATCATCCGGATCAACTCCGTCTATAAATCCCAGCATCGAGGCAACGCCCTGCGGGATATTTTTAGTACGGATAACTCTCACGTCCTGATCCTTTGACATGCTCTTTGCCTGGTCAGCCGCAAGGAGTATGTTCCCGTTGTTCGGAAGGATAAAGATATGATCGGCATCTATCCTGTCTATCGCCGTAAGTATATCCTCCGTGCTCGGATTCATCGTCTGTCCGCCCTCGATGATGACATCGACGCCCAGATCCCTGAATATCTCACTTATACCGTCTCCTGCCGATACACTTATAAATGCATTCGTCTTGTGTGGCAGTTTCTCCGGCTGCTCGGGTTCCGGTGCTTTCTCCTCTGCTTTAGCCTCGTTGACCGCTTCCGCACTTGCAGGAGTCTGACCGGCCGGCTCATCATCCTTGAGATTGATGATGCTGATCTGAGTCAATGCACCAAACCTCATTGCTCTTCCGAGTATAAGTCCGGGATCGTTAGTATCAAGCAGAACCTTCATAGTCTTTCCATCAGATGTACACGATACTTTCTCACCCATGGAATCAAGATATGACTTGAAGCTCTCCTCTTTATCCTCTGAGATTTTCTTTCTGATGATGATACTGAAACCGGTTCTGTATACAAACTTGATATCCTTGCCGGAATCCTCTCCGGTCGCAGCAGGCTTATCCTGCTGTTCCTGTACCAGCTCGGTGTTTACCTCCTTGCCGAGCAGCACATCATAGCAACCCTGCAGGAAATACAGCAATCCCTGACCGCCTGAGTCAACCACTCCCGCTTCCTTCAATACCGGAAGCATATCAGGAGTCTGTTCCAGCACATCCTCCATATGAATAAGGACAGCGTTTACGGTCTCAACGAGATTGTCTGTCCTATCCTCCATCTCCAGAGCTTTCTCGCTTCCGGCTCTGGCCACGGTAAGGATAGTACCCTCTTTCGGCTTCATAACTGCTTTATATGCCTGTGACACCGCTTTGTCAAAGGCAATACGAAGAGAGGTTGAGTCAACCTCCTTTTGATCCTGTATACTTTTTGTGAATCCTCTCAGAAGCTGAGAAAGAATAACGCCCGAGTTTCCTCTTGCGCCTTTTAATGACCCACCTGAAATCGCTTTACACAAAGGCTTCATGTCAGGCTTTTCCGGAAGTGCTGCCACCTCTCTCGCCGCTGACATGATGGTCATGGTCATGTTGGTCCCGGTGTCTCCGTCAGGCACGGGGAATACGTTTAATTCATTTACTATATCTTTTTTTGCATCCAGTGCATTGGCTCCGCCAAGGAAGCACTTGCGGATCAACTCCGCATCTATCGTCCGGATCTGCATCAGTGTTAACCTCCTGTGAATCTTTTAATATGATCAGTCATTTATATGATCAGTCCACTACTCGTACACCTTCTACGCAGACCACGATCTTTCCAACCTCCATACCTGTAAACTCCTCAAGGTTGTAACGAACTGTATCAACGAGATTCTCAGCTACAGCAAGTATGCTGACTCCAAATGCAACGATGATATGCAACTCCACATGAAGTTTGCCGTCAACCTCCGTGATAGTTACACCATGTCTGAGATTGTCTTTTTTCAGAAGCTTTACAATACCGTCCTTCATATTAATAGAGGCCATACCTACTACTCCGAAGCACTCTACAGCTGCTGAACCAGCATACTTTCCGAGAACATCCTCATCGATCACGATGGTACCCAACTTCGTATCCAACTGTCCCTTCATATCGGATCCTCCAATTTTATATTTTCTATCGTATAATATGTTACAATTCACAGATATTTATATTCTACTACATCTTTATCTTAAAATCAAGCACTACATGTAGTGCGAACAAAAGGCGACAAGCCAAGCTTGCCGCCAAAAAACCCATCATATAATACAAATAATCCTACGCTCTCTCTACTTTACCCGAACGAAGGCATGATGTACAAACATACATCTTCTTAGATCCGCCATTTGTCTTTACATGAACGGACTTAAGATTTGACTTCCATATCTTGTTACTCCGTCTGTGTGAGTGGCTGACCGCATTCCCGAAATGAACGCTCTTACCGCAAATCGCACACTTAGCCATATCGATAACACCTCCTAACAAATCTCAAATACTGACACAACTGCCATTGTACCAAACTATCTGAGAAAATGCAAGCATTTTTTTAAATTTTTTCTAACATGTTCATGCCGCTGTCTTTCGGCAGCGGCACATCACCGATCTTCATATTGTTTATGCAAAAAAACTGACTCATGAATGACTATCAATCATCCTGGACTACGACACTGTCATCGCTTTCCGATGAAGCCAACTCACTGTTATCGTTGGTGGCAGCATCATCCTTCTTCTTGCCGGAGAACTTGTCAACGAAATCAGGAACCATATCAAGGATCTTAGTCATACCGCTCTGGTTCTTGACATTGACGAGCTTGGATGAACCGTCCTTGATCACAAGCACTGCACTCGGCTGGATCTTGCCACCCAGACCGCCGCCTCCGTTGTTCTTTTTATCATTTGCGTTGGCAAACGCTCCCGCTGCCACGCCGAAGCTGACATCTACCAAAGGCAATACGATCGTCCCGTCGTCGAACTTCACCGCATCACCGATAACGGTCTTTGACGAGATAAATGTGTCCATACCTTTGAAAAGGGACTCCATGGTTTCACCGAAATTGTTTTCTGACATTGATAAATCCTCCTAATATCGAATTTTTTGTCCTTAACCCGCAAGTGACTTCTCCTGCCGGGCTATCTTCTTTCTCATATGCCTGAAACGCTTCCACAGGCGGTGTACATCCTTATTGAACCAGATACGCAGAGCCATGCGGACAAAGTATACGGCTCGTATGCGCCCTCTGACTTCCATATCTCCGATGAGGCACTTCTCATCAAAGTTGGGGACTATATTTACATCCTTGCTATATACGACCTTCATCAGGCTGACGCCTCCAAGTATCATCCCGGTGCTGTCAGGTTCACCGGTACCGAACTCGAGTGATCCCTTCAGCTTCTTCGGTCCTACATATCGTATCGCTGCCACCACTTCTTTGATCAGTTTTTTTATGGTCATCGTCGTGGCATGATCATTGACAAAATCTATTATACAGGATATCTTGAAAAAAATAAAGTCTATTTTTTGAAAAATACCACGAATTTTATCCGGAATGGCTTTTATCGCCGCCACACGTGCCTTTATCCTGTCCTTTACAGGCACCTTTTCGGTTGCTTCATCCTCTCCGGTCACATCATTCGCTGACTGTTCATCTTCCGATAGATCACTATCTTCCGGCCGGGTTTCTGATCCATCTACTCCGGTCACATCATCTGATAACTGTTTTTTTGATCCATCTTCTCCGACCGCATCTTCTGCAGTCTGTTCACCCCCCGGCAGATCATCGTTTACAGCCTGATCTGATGACTCAGTTTCACTCACCTCATTATCCTCTATTATATCTGATATCTCACTATCATCTCTACCGGAAACTGTTGCTTCTGTCAGCTCGCTCTCTCCCTGAGCTTCCTGTGACGCATCTGCCTTTACGCTATCGATATCTTCATCAAAAATGTCATCGAGCTCTTTTTCTTTCCCGGAAGCTCCGCCTATCTTCTTGATCGGGATCCCGAGGATCTTCACCACGATCAGGTCACTATCCGGTTTCTTTCTTATACTCACTGCATGCAGCGCATAGGTGATCCAAAAACCATAAGTGGCATTCTTGATCCCGGGCTGATCCTTCACCAACATCGCCCGATACCTCACCGGGATAAACAGCACGCAGATCAAAATCAGCAACGCCAAAGCGAGGATCCCTCCCACGAGGCACCCCAGCACGATTCCTATCCACTTAATAATAGATAAAATAACCATCACCTATTCAACCTATATTTCCATGTATTGCATGATTTCCGAGTACCGGCGATCCTGGTAACCCATATAACAACTTACCTTTTTTCTATATCTTTGCATGATTTCCGAGTACCGGCGATCCTGTATGATCCGCTCGAAAACCGGGATGGCATGAAGGATACTGATCTATCCTGTTCACCCGGAATCTGAGTACGGTTTTCCCGCGAGGGGTCTGTCTCGGACGCCGGTGCGCAGCCGAGGTGTTTTCGAGGCGTGCACCGCTGCGCCCGAGAATGGCGAAAGCGGAGCCCCGAGCGAAAACCGTCTCAGATTCCGGACGTATCATATAAACTGTATCCGGCATCATCCCGATATTTTCCCCTCGGATCATACTCCGGATCACCGGTGTACCCCTCGGAAAGCATGGATTGTATAGCCTCCAACGCCTCATCCTCCGACTGAAACATCCCTATGATATAGATATCCGTCTTGGAATAATGCTTAAAAAACCACTGTCTCGTCCCCATAACCTCAAAAAGATTATCCGGATTTCCCGCCCTCACAACAACAAAGAACTCTTTGATCGGCGGTTTTTTCTTCCCGAAGATCTTTCCATTGGGGTTGGCCTGATAGTGCTTCTCGATCTTTTTCATATACTTCTCGGGATTCTTTTTCATCTTTTCCCCGATCAACAAATCCCGGTACCAGTATAACATAGACACCTCACATATGTAATTCTGTTATATCGTCGCTCATAACCGGCAGCATACTTTCCACCATCATCATACAGACAGATCACATGATGAGTTCATCGCTGTTTGTCCTCTTCCATCATCTCGGTTATGATAGCCATCACGGCACATTTTTCTGCTTTATCCCTGCAGTTAAACAGATTCAGTCTGATGTACTCCTCTATAGCCGCCTGGTCAGTCAGAAACGGCGGAAGCTTCTCAAGTATCTTCGCCATAACAGCTTTCTTCACGGGCTTTTGAGACTCCTTGAAAACTTCAGTGAGTTCAGCAAAGAGAACATCTTCCTTTTCTTTTATAAGCTCTTTTGTAACTGTTTTTTCTTCTACAAACAGCGGATCGATCTCTGCAAAAATACTGTTTGATAAAAGCCTTGCGAGTGTGGCAACATCGAGGTACTCTTCCTCTTCCTCGGCGTTCATATCCGGAGCCTCAACTCCTGACATCTGCGCATGCAACCTCTCTGCCACTAACTCTATACGACCCTCAAGAGGTGTAAAAGTATCATCGTCTATCACATCTCCGAGACAAGCTGTGATCGCCCTGCGCTCGGATCTATCCATCAGAGCATCGTCCTCGGGAAGCCACTTTCTGACTATACACAGCGAAAGAGCATCGTTCACACATCTCTGAAGCTCATAGTAAAAATCCATGATAAACTCGAGTTTCCCGGACAGAGTAAATATCTCATCCCTCAGCCTGTCATAATCACTCTCTGTCATGGTCTTCAGATCGACCGACTCGAAATCCCTGAGCGGTTCTCCAAGAGTGGGATACTCGTTGGTATAGTCATAAAAACCATAAGTCAACCCCGCCATCCTGAGCATATAGATCAACTCATCCAACGAAGTCTCATCAGAATCCAGATAAAGAGTAAACGCTCTGTCAATCAGTTCAAACAGCTTATTCCTGGTCATCTGAACCGGCACTTCGCCTATTATCTCCTGAAGCTTGGTTCCGAATATCTTTTTATCTCTCTCAAGAGTCAGATAAGATATAACCTTGTTTAAAAATGCATCCTCGGAATTTGCCCTCAGAAACTCATCGAGCTTCTCCTCGGGAGCAAACTTGAGCTCGTATCTGTTCAAAACATACTCATACGCAACCAGCCTGTCCGTGAGAGCAGTAAAAAACTCCATCCTTTTTATATTCTCTTTACGGAGTCCCTTGAGCTCCGCTTCGGCAGCAGCAGCCGCCTCCAGCTGTCCCCTGGCATCTCCGTCATCAGTCGCCGCCAGCAACTCTCCGATCACTCTCGTAAACCAGTCGTAGTACCTCTTCTCCGATGCGCCGTAAAAATCCGCATTCTCACTGTTCTCATCCAGATTCTCATGCAGATTATACATCGAAAACGCCAGATCCATCGCGGCATACTCGCGACACACTATAAACTCATCTCTATTCATCTATATATCTCCATCAGCATAGTACCCACCCGGGCAGCCACCTGAGCGCATCCCTGGCGAATGACTCCTCAACACCGATCCCCGTCAGCACCGGATAGAAGAACACAAACAGGAAGAACGCCGCGCCCAGAT
>JAFSTZ010000286.1 GCA_017445525.1 Eubacterium sp. | reverse complement strand
AGCTTAAGCTCGCATCTACTAACACTTCTACGGTGAGGTTAAAGGCTACCATAGGCGGAGTTTTCGCCGGGTATGTATATATGGATAAATACGATACTTCTGTATATCCTGATGAGTGTGAGATCAATGGTGAGATTTGGAGGGCACGTTTTTCAACGCCTGCTGCGTACATAGGGGTTATAGGTGACAAGGTCAAGTTTGCAACCGGTGCGACGTCGTATGTGAGTGAATCCAATATTAACGTAGAAAAACCGGCTAAAAACTCCGTTACTCCCTACTATCATGTCGATGCTAAATCACAGATATTTGATTTGAGAGTTTGTGTGCAGGCAGGAGCAAAGTGACAGACAGATCAGATGGGATCACCTGATGATGAAGAGTACCAACAGGGAGATCAGGGAGAAGGTGCACAGAACTGGTCCGGACCGAATGAGAATGTTTGCCTGTTTGAAAGAGCGGAGAACTTTACGGAACCGACCTTTGATAAAGGTAACATTTTCACGTCTGCAGCAAGAGGGATCAATCTTATACAAAAGAGGAGCCTTTATACTGATGATACAGGTGTGATGAGATATTACCCTGATAAAAAGATGGATACGGATTACGCTCTGCCGGGCGATTATACAGTTAAGTTCAGGTGGAAACAGCTCAAGACCTCAAATCCTGATATAGGTGATGATGAAAGAATTAAAAAAGACATGACCGAAAAATCCTCCACCATGACGATAAAGGTAGTCGACGACATGTATGTCCCGACCATAGATATCACGAAAAGAACTCTTACCAATCTGAGTGAATCCGGCGTGATGGAGGTCTTAAGACCTGACTGTGACATGAACTGTAACATCTCGCCACATGCCTCGGTCATAAAGCTGCTTGACAAGGATCTTCATGATATAGATTATTCCAAGAAGGATGTACTTGTCAGGTATGCGGTAGTGCATCACAGCGGCTGTAATATTTATGTGCCGCTTACTGCCGTTTTTTCAGAAAAAATATAAGGAGAAAGAAAAATGGTTATCAAGATCATTCTTCTGGTTGTATTTTTCGCCGTGATGCTTGGCATCGGCTTTTACACCAGAAAGCATGCAACAAATGTAGGTGGATTTGTACTTGGGGGCCGTTCGGTCGGACCGTGGCTGACAGCTTTTGCCTACGGAACATCGTATTTTTCTGCAGTTGTGTTCGTGGGATATGCAGGACAGTTCGGATATAAATTCGGTCTTGCATCGACCTGGATCGGAATCGGTAATGCTGTTATCGGTTCGTTGATCGCATGGGTGGTGCTTGGGCGTCGTACACGTATTATGACGAAGCATCTGGATTCGATGACCATGCCGGATTTCTTTGGCAAGAGATTTGATTCAAAGGCGCTTCGCGTGGCTGCATCGATGATCGCATTTGTATTCCTGATTCCGTACACTGCGTCTGTATATAACGGATTATCCAATCTTTTCAATATGGCGTTTGATATCCCGTATGAGGTTTGCGTTATCGGTATGGCCGTGCTGACAGGTATCTATGTTATCGTCGGCGGTTACATGGCGACGGCGCTGAACGACTTTATTCAGGGAATCATCATGTTGATCGGTATCGTGGCTGTGATCGCGGCGGTGCTCTCGGGACATGGTGGATTTATGGCGGCTATCAAGGAGCTTGCGGCTGTTCCGTCGGACGTTATGCCCGGTGCGTACGCTTCGTTCTTCGGACCGGATCCGCTGGGACTGTTCGGTGTAGTTATCCTGACTTCGCTCGGAACATGGGGACTCCCTCAGATGGTGCAGAAGTTCTACGCTATCAAGGACGAGAAGGCGGTTCAGACAGGGACCATCATCTCTACCGTATTTGCTATAGTTGTCGCCGGCGGATGCTACTTCCTCGGAGGATTCTCGCAGATATCCGGTATCGAGGCTGCTGCAGACGGTACGGTCAAGTACGATATGATCATCCCGACGATGCTTTCGTCACTTCCTAATATCCTGATCGGTATTGTGATCGTCCTGGTGCTTTCGGCATCCATGTCGACCCTCTCGAGCCTGGTGCTCACATCCAGCTCGACATTGACTCTTGACTTTATCAAGCCTTTGTTTGCTAAAAATATGACCGAGAAAAAGCAGGTACTCTGCATGCGCATATTCCTGGCGTTCTTTATCATCATTTCCGTGGTGATAGCACTCGATCCGCCGGGATTTATAGCACAGCTTATGGGTATCTCATGGGGTGCGCTTGCGGGAGCATTTCTCGCACCGTTCCTCTATGGGCTCTACTCAAAGCGCGTTACCAAGGCCTCTGTGTGGGCAAGCTTTTTCGTAGGTATCGGCATCACCGTGTCGAACATGATCTATCCATATATCGGATCCCCTATAAATGCCGGCGCCATCGCCATGGTTGCAGGCCTTATCGTCGTTCCGCTGGTTTCTCTTGTTACACCTAAACCTAAAAAAGAGCTCGTCGAAGGTGTGTTTGCATGCCTGGATGAGGATGTTACAGTTAAGCGTCGTATGGCGCTGCCCAAGGAGGATTGATATTAATGCCCGAGAAAAAACGCCATAGCCTGATATTTACTATGCTTCGTGTAGGCGTTATACCTATGCTTTTACTTGGCATAGGCCTGACGATATACTCTCAGTTTTCTGTTCGCGAGGGGATGGACTATGAGGTTGAACTCGCTCTTTCCGGCGTGGCTCACAACATCCTTTCGTCCTATAATGCGCTGGACGGTGGAGAGTTTTCCCTGGATGGCGACAGACTCTTCAAGGGAGAGACGGATATCACCTCTGATTATCGCATACTTGATGATATTAAAAATGACACCGGTGACGATGTGACTATCTACTACGGTTACAAGCGCAGACTTACGACTATAGTTGATGCAAACGGCGACAGGCTGACGGGTACCGAGGCACCGGCCGGCGTCGTTGATGCTGTCTATGGCGGAGAGGATGAGTATTTTTCGACAGATGTGGATATCATGGGTGTGTCTTATTACGGGTATTATGTTCCTATCAAGGATGACGAAGGCGAGATAGTCGGTATGAGCTTTGCGGGCAAGCCGGTATCCAAGGTCAATATATCAACCCACTATATGGTGGTGGGAAATATCATAATAAGTATCTTTGTGATACTTTTAGCGGGATTTATACTATATTTATCCGGATCAAAGATGGTTATTGCTATACAGCATATAAAGAACTTCCTTGGTAAGCTTGCCGGTGGTGACTTCACTCAGAAGATGCCAGAGGAGGTTTTGAAGAGAAATGATGAGATCGCCGATATGGGTGAGTATGCGGTTCATGTTGAGATAGCGCTTGATGATATGATCTCCAGAGATCCTCTCACCAAGCTTCTGAACCGGCGTGCCACTATGGTTCGAGTCCAGAATACCTGGGAGGACAACAATTTCGCCATAGCTATGGGTGATATTGACTGGTTCAAGGGAGTAAATGATAACTACGGACATGATATGGGAGATGAGGTTCTGAAGTTTGTCTCCGGGCAGCT
>JAFSTZ010000285.1 GCA_017445525.1 Eubacterium sp. | reverse complement strand
TGCTATCAGCATCTCCAATCCTGTAACACCTTTCTTTCCAAGCTCTTTTGCCCGCGCCGTGAGCTTGGTTGTTGTCGGATTGTATATCAGATCAACGACAGCTTCACATTTCTCAAAAGAATCCAGATCCAACGGTGAAGCATCAACATCGGGATACATGCCGACCGGAGAAGTATTTATGATGATATCCACATCTGTATGATCCCTGTAAACATCTTCATAGCTCAAACTCTCATCATCCCTGCTTCTCCTGACGATCACAAGCTCACCGGCCCCCTCATCTCGCACACAGGCTTTCACGGCTTTTGCTGCACCACCGTTGCCTATGATGAGAAGCTTTTTGTTACGGACGGATATACCGTTATGATCCAGCATATATAAAAATCCGGGATAATCAGTGTTATATCCGTACAGCTTTCCGTCACGGTTTACTATAGTATTAACAGCACCTATGGAAGATGCTCTTTCATCCATGGCTTCCAAGTACGGGATCACCTTCTGTTTGTATGGGATGGTAACATTTATCGCTTTAAAGTCATGCTTATCCATAAATACAGGAAACTCTTCCTCTGTCAGAGGCGTAAGCTCATATGTATAGTCGGCAAGTTTCTCATGTATCACCTTTGAATAACTGTGTCCCAGTCTCCTACCGATAAGACCGTAATCCATCTATTCAGAATCCTCCTCAGGATGAACTGCATCCTTACATATTGTATCAAGTACACCGTTTACAAATGCATACCCCTTGTCCCTACCGTAATCCTTGGCAAGCTCAACCGCTTCATTGATAGCGATCTTTACGGGAACATCTTCATCGTATAGAGCCTCATATACTCCGAGTCGCAGTATTGCAAGCTCAGCCTTTGCTATACGATTAAGCTTCCACCCCTGTGATGACGCCTCTATCTTGGCATCAATCTCGGGCAAAACAGCCTTTACCGACTCTGCCATATCGGTTACAAATCTCTGCTCATCATCTGAGAGCGGATCCTCTTTTTTTACCTCATTTAGAAAAATATCCTGCTGTTCCTCATACGTATCTTCAGGATAAAACTCCATCTGATACAATAAGAGGAACACACAGGTTCTCAGCTCATGCCTGGTCATATTGTCTACCATATCCTCTGCGTGAAAATCATTCCTTGGGAAGTGAAACCCCGACTACGGTGACATTCACTTTATCACAAGTAAGTCCGGTCATCTCGTTTATCGCCTGAGATATCCTCTCTTGAACCTTACCACTGGTTTCAGGTATACTGTAGCCGTACTTCATAGTGATAGCAATATCCACTATAGCCTCATTGTCATCTACGGTTACCTTAACGCCTTTTGCATTTTTCTTGGCACCGAATCTGCCGACAAGTTCATTCTTGATGTTCCCGCTCATGGTCTCCACGCCGTCGATCTCGCTTGCTGCGATGCTGGCAATGGCTGCTACAACCTCGTTCGCTATCTGGATCTCGCCGATCCCCTCTTCTCTTTCATTTTCCATAACTCTTATAAATCCTCCGTATCTTATTTCAAAGCAACGTTTAACGCTGTTTATTTACTGACAAAAACATTATAGCACACATCCCGATAAAAAGCAAGTAACTTATAGTTCAAGCTCAACAGGGCAGTGATCTGATCCCATGATCTCAGTGTGTATCTTTGCTTCCTTTATCCTGTCCTTTATATCATCCGAAACCAGAAAATAATCGATACGCCATCCGGCATTTCTGCTTCTTGCCTGAAAACGATAAGACCACCAGCTGTAGATATCCGTCATATCAGGATACAGATACCTGAAACTATCGACAAATCCTGCTTCCAAGAGATCGGAAAACTTCTGTCTCTCCTCATCGGTAAATCCGGCATTGTGGTGATTGGACGAGGGATTCTTCAAGTCGATCTCCTGATGTGCCACGTTCATATCACCGGTCACGATAACACTCTTTTTATCCTTGAGTCCACACAGGTACTTCCTGAAATCATCCTCCCAACTCATCCTGTAATCAAGTCTGGCAAGCTCATTCTGAGAGTTAGGCGTATATACGCATACAAAGAAATATTCCGGAAACTCACAAGTGATGACACGTCCCTCATGATCATGCTCATCAATACCTATCCCATAGCTTATACTCAGCGGTTCTTTTTTTGTAAAAATCGCAGTCCCCGAGTAACCTTTTTTCTCTGCATAATTCCAGTACTGATGATAACCCGGCAACTCCAGGTCTATCTGTCCCTCCTGAAGCTTCGTCTCCTGCAGAAAAAAAACATCTGCATCCAAAGACTCAAACGCCTCCATAAAGTTCTTACCCACACAGGCTCTGAGTCCGTTC
>JAFSTZ010000284.1 GCA_017445525.1 Eubacterium sp. | reverse complement strand
GATTGCCCTAAGCCCCTTAAATATATGGCTTACAGGCACTTTTGACAGCGCGATGACACCTACTGTAAATACCGTTACTATTATGTATCCTATAAAGCCGTCAAACAAGAATAAAGACACCAAAAACACAACCACCGATATCAGCTTTATCCGGGGGTCCAACCTATGTACAGGCGAATCGATCGGGTAGTAGGTCCCGATGGTCATGTTTCTGAGCATAATATACTCCTAAATTATCCGGGATTTGATAACCATTTTGCTCGGAGGTCCGTTTGCACCATTTCCGAACGCAGCGGTGTGTGGCTCGAAAAGACCTCGCCTCGCACCGGCGTTCGCAACAGCCTCCTCGCATGAAATGGTTAATCAAATCCCTGCACTAACACTATTAACAAGGTCATCTATAGACAACACTCCTGGGTAGCCGAGTGCAGCACCTATGCGAGTGACCTCCGGGGCATCGAGACCCATCTCCTCTATGGCACCCACATCCGAGAACACCTGCGACGGCGTCCCCTGCATGACGAGCTCGCCGTGATCCATAACAAAGATGGCATCCGCCCCCGCAACCTCCTCAGCCAGATGCGTGATCCATATCACGGTGATGCCCTCCTCACGGTTCAGCCGATGTACCTGAGCGAGCACCTCCTCACGTCCTGCCGGATCCAGCATCGCCGTAGACTCATCAAATACCATGCATTTCGGCCTCATAGCAAGAACGCCGGCTATAGCCACCCTGGCCTTCTGACCTCCCGAAAGACGCGTAGGAGAGCCTGTAGCGTGCTCTGTCATCCCTACCATGGCTAGAGCCTCATCAACACGTGTACGCAGCTCCCCGGTCGACAGACCAAGGTTCTCCGGGCCGAAAGCCACATCATCCTCTATGATCTCATGCACTATCTGGTTGTCGGGATTCTGAAATATCATCCCTACATTACTCCTTACAGTATATACTGCCTTCTCATCGGAGGTATCTATATCATCTACCCACAGGGTTCCCTCCTCGGGAACGAGCAATGCATTTAAGTGCTTTGCAAGTGTTGACTTACCTGATCCGTTCGGTCCGAGTATACCTATAAACTCTCCCGTTTCAATGCGAAAAGAGACAGCATTAAGTGCTGTCTCTATTGCTACTACTTCGTCATCCGCACCTCTGCGGATGTAATCATATCTGATATCCTGCGCTTTTATCATACCAGCTCTATAACGACCTCCATAGCTGCATCGCCCTTACGCGGACCAACCTTTACGATACGTGTGTATCCACCGTTGCGTCCTGCATACTTAGGAGCGATCTCATCAAAAAGCTTGTTTGTCAGATCGATCTGCTTGGTTCCCTTCTTTCTTCCTGCAGCCTCTGTCGGTACCTCTGTGATAGGATAGAGAACCTTCATCATCTTGCGGCGTGCATGAAGTCTTGAAGGAGAATCCTTCTTGATCTCCTTGCTTACGGTCTCGTAGGTAGTAACCTTCTTGCCATCCTTCATCTCTTTGATACGTTTGCCGTCAACATCGGTCTTCGGAACCTTCTGCTCAACGGTAACCATCTCAAAGTTATCCTTCTCACGAACAGCCATGGCGATGAGACCTTCAGCTATCTTTCTGATCTCCTTTGCCTTAGCCTCGGTAGTTATGATCCTCCCATGATAAATCAGGTTAGTAACCTGGTTTCTGAGAAGTGCTTTTCTCTGACTGGATGTTCTTCCCAGCTTTCTATAACCGGCCATTTCTTCCTCCATTTCTGTCATCAGTTGCCATCAGACAACGACAACCCAAGTTCCTTAAGTTTTCCTATAACCTCGTCCAAAGACTTCTTGCCGAGGTTACGCACCTTCATCATATCATCCTCTGTCTTGTTGGTAAGCTCCTCGACAGTTTTGATATTGGCACGCATGAGACAGTTGTATGAACGAACGGAAAGCTCCAGCTCATCGATGCTCATATCAAGAACCTTCTTGGTATCATCAGCATCCTGCTCAACTATAACTTCAGCATTCTTAGCCTTCTCTGAAAGATCGATAAATGCGTTCAGATGCTCACTGAGAACCTTGGCAGCAAGGCTGACAGCCTCATTCGGTGCCAGAGTTCCGTTGGTGTAAACATCGAGCGTAAGCTTATCAAAGTCGGTGATCTGACCCACACGGGTGTCCTCAACCTTTATGTTTACTCTCTCGATAGGAGTATAGATAGAGTCGATCGCGATAGCATCAACATCCATCTGCTCATTTTTCTTGTTCTTATCTGAACTCGAGTAACCTCTGCCGCTTGTTACGGTCATCTCGATATACAGCTTGGAATCACTTCCGTTCAAAGTAGCGATCACCTGATCCTCGTTGATGATCTCAACCTCTGAACTCTTTCTGATATCGGCTGCAGTCACTACTCCCGGTCCGACAGCATCTACATACATGGTTATCGGCAGGTTCGGATCCTCGGCATTGTTCTTGATCGCCAGATTCTTGATATTCATAACGATCTCGGTCACATCCTCCTTGACTCCGGGGATGGAACTGAACTCATGAACAACCCCACCGATCTTGATGCTTGAAACAGCTGCTCCCGGAAGTGATGAGAGCATGATACGACGAAGCGAGTTTCCAAGTGTTGCTCCGTAACCGCGCTCCAAAGGCTCTACAACAAACTTCCCATACTTCTGATCATCTGATATCTCGATAATATCAATCTTAGGTTTGTTAAAATCAAACACTGCAGTACCTCCTTATCGGATTAACGATCACTTCGAGTACAACTCGACGATCAACACGTCATTAACCGGTACATCGATCTCTGCTCTGGTAGGATACTCTTTAACAGTTCCTGACAGAGCCTCATGATCAGCCTCCATCCATGCAGGTACGAGGCGTGATCCCGTAACTTCGAGAATCTCCTTGTAACGCTTACTGCTTTTGTGTTTTTCCTTTATCTCGATCACATCACCCTTCTTGAGTGAGTATGAAGGAATATTAACGCACTTGCCGTTTACGAGCACATGCTTATGATCTACGATCTGTCTTGCCTCTTTTCTGGTTCTTGCATATCCCATTCTGAAAAGAACGTTGTCCAGACGAAGCTCCAGCAGGATCATCAGGTTATCACCTGTGGTTCCCCACTTAGCCTTCTGCGCACGTGCAAAGTAGTTACGGAAGGGCTTCTCCAAAACTCCGTAGATGAACTTTGCCTTCTGCTTCTCACGCAGCTGCTGACCATACTCTGAAAGCTTCTTGCCCTGGCGGGCATTTCTCTTGGACTTCTTGTCGATCCCGAGGTATACGGGATCCAAATCCAGTGAACGGCATCTCTTCAATACCGGTGTCATATCTCTTGCCATGATTATACCCTCCTTCTCTTCGGCGGTCTGCAACCGTTGTGCGGTACCGGTGTCACATCACGAATACTGGTTACCTCAATGCCGCTTGCCTGGATCGCACGGATCGCAGCCTCACGTCCTGAACCCGGTCCCTTGACCATAACCTCTACTGTCTTCAACCCATGAGGGAGAGCTGCCTTTGCCGCTGTCTCTGCAGCCATCTGAGCTGCATACGGAGTGGACTTCTTGCTTCCGCGAAATCCAAGTCCGCCGGCACTGGCCCATGATATCGCATTGCCTTCCATATCGGTCAGCGTTACGATGGTATTATTAAACGATGCCTGAATATGTGCCTGTCCGCGGTCTATATTCTTCTTGGCACGCTTTTTATTCGACTTTTTCGAAACCTGCTTAGCCATTTGTCTTACCTCCTATATTATTTCTTCTTGTTAGCAACCGTACGCTTTGGTCCCTTACGTGTACGTGCGTTGGTCTTAGTCTTCTGTCCGCGAACCGGAAGTCCCTTTCTGTGACGGATTCCACGATAGCATCCGATCTCCTGAAGGCGCTTGATATTCAAAGCAACCTCACGACGAAGATCACCCTCAACCATCTGAGTATCCTCGATCACCTTACGGATCTTGTCAACATCATCATCAGAAAGATCCTTGCAACGGATGTCCGGATCAACACCGGCTTCCTTAAGGATCCTCTTTGAGCTCGAAAGACCAATACCATAAATATAAGTAAGACCTATCTCTACCCGCTTTTCTCTCGGTAAATCTACACCGCTAATACGAGCCATATTTTCCTCCAATCTTGTTTATAAAATCAATCAGTTTCTAAACCGCAAACGCCCAATCAGAGAAATACTCCGTCGGACTGGGGATCTCTCCCTGAAGCCTGCTCTTAAGCTTCTGCGGTATCACAGCTACCTGCTGTAACCCAAAGAAAACATCTATATCATAGGGACTTATCCCTGTCGCTGTTTATGCTTTGGGTTTTCACAAATGATAAGGACTCGTCCTTTTCGCTTGATAACCTTGCACTTTTCGCATATAGGTTTCACAGACGATCTGACCTTCATATGTGCCCCTCCTTCCTTTTATGCTGTTTTATTTATCACGCCATACTATACGACCTTTTGTAAGATCGTATGGTGAAAGCTCAAGTGTTACCTTGTCTCCCGGCAGGATCCTGATATAATTCATACGGAGCTTGCCGCTGATGTGAGCCAGCACCTTGTGCCCGTTTTCAAGCTCAACCTGAAACATGGCGTTTGGCAGTTTCTCTACGACTGTTCCCTCAATCTCTATCATATCTGACTTTGACATATCATACCCTCCAAAGTCTTATCCGAGGATGCCGACGATGGCATCAAACACGTCTTTAAGGTCAACAGTTCCATCTACTTCTTTGAGTATACCCTCTTTGTTGTAATAATCTATAAGCGGCTGGGTCTGCTCATGGTATACCTTAAGTCTGTCAGCAACAACCTCCGGCTTATCATCATCACGAAGAGTAAGCTCGCCGCCACAGGCATCACATACACCATCAACCTTGGTCGGGTTGTATTTAACATGGTATGTTCCGCCACACTTTACACATGCGCGACGACCGCTCATACGATCAACGATGTTCTCATCAGGAACCTCCACATCGATGGCGAAGTCAAGCTTCTCACCACGAGCGTTAAGCGCATTTGTAAGAGCCTCTGCCTGAGGAATGGTTCTCGGAAATCCATCAAGAACATATCCGTTTGCAGCATCATCCTGAGCTATACGGTCAACTACCAGATCACATGTCAGCTCATCCGGAACAAGCTTTCCCTCATCCATATAGGCCTTTGCTTTCTTTCCAAGCTCGGTTCCCTCTTTTATATTCGCACGGAATATGTCGCCAGTCGATATATGAGGAATATCATATTTCTCAGATATCATTTTAGCCTGTGTACCTTTACCGGCACCCGGTGCACCTAACATAACAATCTTCATATACAACCCTCCATTTATTATTACCTTGTTGTTAAACAATCTCTATGATGCTCACCCAAGAAAACCTTTGTAGTGCCTTACCAGCACCAGAGACTCGATCTGTTTAACAGTTTCGATGATAACTCCGACAACGATGATAAGCGATGTACCCGAGAAGGAAACATCCGCTCCGAACGCTCCGGAGAAGAATATAGGCAGTACGCAGACGATACACATGCCGATAGCGCCTATAAATATGATGCTGTTAAGCACACTTGTAAGATACTCCGTCGTAGGCTTGCCCGGTCTGATACCCGGTATAAATCCACCCTGTCTCTTCATGTTATTGGAAATCTCCAAAGGATTGAAGGTAACGGAGGTATAAAAATATGCGAAGAATATTACAAGCACTATGTAGATCAAAAGTCCGAGCGAATACTTGAACTCATCCCAACTTCCGATCTTACACCAGTCAGACTGGTTACACATAGTCAAAAACTTCTGGAACAATGTTGCATCAGGTCCCACAGCCGGTGTAACTCCCGCGAAGCTCGCGATGATAACCGGCAAGCTCATGATCGAGCTGGCGAAGATGACCGGGATAACTCCGGCGGTATTAACCTTCAGAGGAATATGACTTGCATTTCCGCCTGTCATCTTGTTGCCCTGGATCTTCTTTGCATACTGAACCGGGATCCTGCGCTCACCATCCTGCAGCCATACGATAAATACATACATAGCTATGATGACACCTACGATGATCACGCCTGCCACGATAGCATTGGTGATGTTTGAAGCGCCTGCGATATATGTCTTGTACAGGTTTGAAAGGTCTGCCGGGATACGTGCAACGATATTTACGAGAAGCACGATAGAGATACCGTTTCCGACACCCTTCTCGGTTATCTGCTCACCTAACCACATAAGGAAAGCAGCACCTGCTGTAAGAGCTACGACTGCAACTACAAGTCCTGTCCAGCCTGTGGACTTATCAAAAAGATTCTGATTTCTGAAACCGATAACGATCGCTACGCCCTCGATCACAGCCAGGATGATGGAAAGATACCTGGTATACTCATTTATCTTTTTGCGTCCGTCCTCACCGTCCTTCTGCATCTCCTCAAGTCTGGGGATCGCGATGGTCAGGAGCTGGAGTATGATGGATGCGGTGATGTACGGTGTGATGTTCAACGCGAATATGGACATACGGGAGAACGATCCACCTGTCATGACATCCAACAATCCCAGTGACTTGTTACTGTCAAAAATCTCCTTCATGAAGTCTACGTTTGCGCCCGGCACCGGTATGTTACATCCGATACGGATGATCACTATGGCCACCAGCACGTAGAGAAGCTTCATGCGGATTTCTTTTGTTCTAAACGCATTCTGAATGTTTTCTAACATTAGATCACCTCTGCTTTTCCACCTGCAGCCTCGATCTTCCGGGCTGCGCTCTCAGAGAAAGCATTCACTTTCACGGTTAATTTTTTCTGAAGCTCGCCTGTACCGAGGATCTTTACTCCATCCTTCGGATTCTTTACGATGCCTTTCTCCATAAGATCACTGACTGTAACCTCAGCACCGTCATCAAATACATTCAGACGGCTTACAGAGATACCGATGATCTCCTTGGAATTGATATTGGTAAAGCCTCTCTTCGGAAGACGACGATACAGCGGAAGCTGTCCACCCTCAAATCCGAGTCTCGGTGCACCCGAGCGAGCCTTCTGACCCTTGTGACCTTTACCTGCGGTCTTGCCGTTGCCGGATCCGTGACCGCGTCCGCGACGGAAGGTGTTGTCATGCTTAGCGCCTTCTGCCGGCTTAAGTTCTGATAAATTCATGATTACGCCTCCTCTACTTTAACCAGGTGTCTGACCTGATCGATCATTCCGCGAACTGCCGGATTGTCCGGCATCTCAACTGTCTTGTTAAGCTTGCGAAGTCCGAGCGCCTCTACTGTCTTGCGATGCTTCGGTATAGCGCCGATGGTTGACTTCACAAGAGTTATCTTTAAGTTTGCCATTTTTCAAAACCTCCAATCGCGTTAGTCAACCTAAAACCTCGTCTACTGAAAGACCGCGAAGTCTTGCGACCTCCTCAGGTGTCTTGAGACCTTTCAGACCCTCGATGGTTGCCAGTACGACATTCTGCTTGTTTCTGGAGCCCAGTGACTTGGTACGGATGTTCTTGAAGCCTGCAAGCTCAAGTACCGCACGAGCCGGACCACCGGCGATGATACCGGTACCCTCGGGACTCTTCTTCATAAGCACATTTGCGCTTCCGAAGTTTCCGATGTTATCATGAGGAATGCTCTTATTCTCGTCAAGCGGAACATTTATCATGCTCTTGATAGCTGCTTCCTTGCCCTTGCGGATAGCTTCGGGAATCTCAGTAGCTTTTCCGAGTCCTGCGCCAACCCTTCCGTTCTTGTCGCCAACAACGACCAAAGCGGTAAAGCGCATGTTACGTCCGCCCTTAACAACCTTTGTTACTCTCTTGATGGTAACGACGGTATCCTCGAATTCGCTTTCCTCTTCTACCTTATTATCACGATTATCTCGTCTCATAACTACCTCCTTAGAAATCCAGGCCGGCTTCTCTGGCCGCCTCAGCGAGTGCCTTCACCTTGCCCTGATAAATATATCCTCCGCGATCGAAAACTACTGTCTTAATACCATTGTCCAGCGCCTTCTTTGCGATCACCTCGCCGAGCTTTTTGGCAGCCTCGACGTTGTTTGTTTTATCAAGACCCTTCTTTACGTCCGCCTGGACGGTAGAAGCTGAAACGATCGTGTTTCCTGCTTCGTCATCTATAACCTGTGCATACATGTGATTGTTGCTGCGGAACACAGCCAGACGCGGCTTTTCAGGAGTACCTGACAAACGGCTGCGAATACGTCTGTGCTTGTTCTCGCGAACTTCACTTCGTGATGTTTTCTTTACCATTTCGCTATCTCCTTCCTTTACTTACCGGTCTTTCCAGCCTTGCGGCGGATCACTTCGTAATCATACTTGATACCCTTGCCCTTGTACGGCTCAGGCGGTCTCTTCTCACGGATCTCAGCTGCGTACTGACCAACCTTCTCCTTGTCAATACCGCTTACGATGATCAGGTTCTGACCATCAACCGTAACCTCAACTCCTTCGGGATCCTCCATCTCAACAGGATGTGAAAATCCGAGTGAAAGTGTGAGCTTCTTACCCTGCTTCTGTGCACGATAACCAACTCCGTTTACCTCGAGCTTCTTCTGATAGCCCTCTGTAACACCTACGATCATATTGTGGATCAGAGTTCTGGTCAGACCGTGCAGAGATCTCATCTTTTTAAGGTCGTTAGGTCTTGAAACCTTGATCTCCTCGCCGTCCTTTTCGATCTTCATCTCAGGAGCGAGTTTTCTCGTAAGTTCACCCTTAGGACCTTTAACCGTCACCTGATTATTTTCTGCAATATCAACTGTTACACCAGCCGGTACCGCGATAGGCATTCTTCCGATTCGTGACATGCCGTTATCCTCCTATCAACTTATCTGCAGGCTTACCATACAAATGCGAGTACCTCGCCGCCTACATTTAACTTACGTGCTTCCTTATCTGTTACAACGCCTTTATTTGTAGAAATAATGGCGATTCCGAGTCCGCCCAGAACCTTTGGCAACTCATCCGTGTTTGCATAAACACGAAGACCCGGCTTTGATATTCTCTTGAGACCGGAGATGATCTTTTCATTTTTATCCTTACCGTACTTCATGGTAACGTGGATGGTTGAAAAGCCCTTCTCATCCTTTATGATCTCATAATCCTTTATGTAACCCTCTTTTTTGAGGATTTCTGCGATAGATTCCTTCATCTTGGAAGAAGGAATATCTACCGTGTCGTGCTTTGCAGTATTCGCATTGCGAATCCTGGTCAGCATATCCGCGATGGGATCACTCATAGTCATGATAAATACCTCCTTCTAATTACCAGCTGGACTTCTTTACACCCGGGATCTGACCCTTGTATGCCAGCTCCCTGAAACAAACCCTGCAGATACCATACTTTCTCAGTACACTGTGCGGACGTCCACACAGCTTGCAACGCGTATAAGCTCTTGTGGAAAACTTAGGCTTGCGCTGCTGCTTTATTTTCATCGCTGTTTTTGCCATGATCAAACCTCCATCACTTCTTAAACGGCATTCCGAACTGAGTCAGAAGCTCTCTTGCTTCCTCGTCGGTATGAGCCGTTGTACAAAAGATTACATCCATGCCTCTTACCTTGTCTACCTTATCATACTCGATCTCAGGGAAGATCAGCTGCTCCTTGATACCCAGAGCATAGTTCCCGCGACCGTCAAAGGCATTGGGGTTTACTCCGCGGAAATCCCTAACTCGCGGAAGAGCCAGATTGATCAGGCGATCTGCAAACTCATACATCTTCTCACCGCGAAGTGTAACCTTGCAGCCGATGGGCTGTCCCTCACGGAGACGGAAGTTTGCGACAGATTTCTTTGCCCGGCATACTACAGCCTTCTGACCTGAGATGATCTCAAGATCCGAGATGGCTGAGTCGAGAACCTTTGAGTTCTCCTTTGCCTCACCAACACCCATATTGATAACAATCTTATCAAGCTTCGGTACCTGAAGCTTGTTCTTGTAATCGAACTTCTTTACCATAGCGTCGACAATCTCGTTGTCGTACTGTTCTCTAAGTCTTGACACAGTGCCTCCTCCTCTCTATCAATCGATCAGGGCACCGGTTGCCTTTGCGTAGCGAACCTTATTGCCATTCTCTTCACGGAAGCCCACGCGAGTAGCCTTTCCGTCTACAACGAGCATTACGTTGGAGATGTCAAAGAATCTCTCCTCTTCAACGATGCCGCCCTTTGTGTTGGCCTGATTCGGCTTTACATGCAACGTAGCCTTGTTAACGCCTTCAACTTTTACCTTGTTATCTTTAATATCGATAACCTTACCTTCTTTTCCTTTATCGACACCGGTGATTACGCGAACGGTGTCATTTTTCTTGATCTTAGACATAGCCATGACGCGCACCTCCTTAAAGTACTTCCGGAGCCAGAGAAACTATCTTCATGAACTGCTTGTCACGAAGCTCTCTTGCAACGGGTCCAAATATACGGGTTCCTCTCGGTGTCTTATCATCCTTGATGATAACTGCTGCGTTCTCATCAAATCTGATGTATGAACCATCCGGACGACGGATCTGCTTTACCGTACGTACAACAACGGCCTTAACAACATCGCCCTTCTTGACTACACCACCCGGTGTAGCGTCCTTGACGGTGGCAACGATGATGTCACCGACAGCGGCATATCTTCTTACTGAACCGCCGAGCACTCGGATACAAAGGAGTTCCTTCGCACCGGTATTGTCGGCAACCTTCAGTCTGGTTTCCTGCTGTACCATGATCTTCCTCCTTATTTTGCCTTCTCGATGATCTCAACAAGGCGCCATCTCTTGTCCTTTGACAGAGGTCTTGTCTCCATCACGCGGACTGTATCTCCGATGCCGGCCTGATTCTCTTCATCATGTGCCTTCAGTTTGTATGTTCTCTTCATGATCTTGCCATAAAGAGGATGCTTGACATTGTCCACTACCGCTACAGTGATCGTCTTGTTCATCTTGTCACTGACAACCTTGCCGGTACGTGTTTTTCTAAGATTTCTTTCAACTTTTTCCACGTCTTATTCCTCCTTAAAGACTGCAGCTTATTCTACCTTGATCCGTTCGGATGCGATACCGTGACCTCGCTGCCGCTTCGGACGGTATCGAATCCTTATGCCTCTACCGTATTCTTTGTCTGTGAAAGCACAGTCTGGATACGGGCGATGTTCCGTCTTACTTCCTTGATCCTGCTTGTGTTGTCAAGCTGGTTGGTAGCATTCTGAAACCTCAGATTAAAAAGTTCCTTCTTTGCCGCAGTAAGCTCATCATTCAGCTCGTCTACGGACATGCTGCGAAGGCCTGATGTAAAATCCTTACTCTTCACTGCCCGCACCTCCTTCCAGATCAGCCTTGGAAACAATCTTGCATTTCAGCGGAAGCTTGTGCATCGCAAGACGCAGAGCCTCTCTTGCTGTCTCCTCGGGCACGCCTGCTATCTCAAACATAACTCGTCCCGGCTTAACTACTGCTACCCAGAACTCCAGAGCACCTTTACCTTTACCCATTCGAGTCTCGGCAGGTGTCTTCGTTACCGGCTTATCCGGGAAGATCTTTATCCAAACCTTACCACCACGCTTTGTATAACGTGTCATAGCGATACGGGCTGCCTCTATCTGATTGGACTTAACCCAGTGAGGCTCACATGCAACAAGTCCGTACTCGCCGTAAGTAATCTTGTTACCGCGCATAGCCTTTCCTCTCATGGAACCACGGAACTGCTTACGCCTCTTAACTCTCTTTGGCATTAACATTATTTATCACTCCCTTCCTTCTTCTTGTCTTTCTTATCCTTGGTCGGAAGTACCTCACCGTGGTAAACCCAAGCCTTAACTCCGATCTTACCATAGGTGGTGTCTGCCTCTGCAAAACCATAGTCGATATCTGCTCTCAGAGTCTGCAGGGGGATATTACCCTCTGAGTAGAACTCTGTACGTGCCATATCTGCACCGCCGAGACGTCCGGAAACTGCTGTCTTGATACCCTTTGCTCCGGCCTTCATGGCGCGTCCCATACAGGACTTCATAGCACGTCTGAATGAGATACGACGCTCAAGCTGCTCTGCGATATTCTCGGCAACCAGCTGTGCATCACTGTCAGGCTTTTTAACCTCCTTGATGTCAACCAGTACCTTCTTGGTTGAGTATGCAGCAAGCTCAGCCTTGAGCTTCTCTATCTCTGCACCGCCCTTGCCGATAACAACGCCCGGCTTTGCGGTATATACCATCACTCTTACATTATCTGTAGAGCGCTCGATCTCGATCTTGGAGATCCCGGCACTGTATAAACGCTTCTTAAGAAACTCACGGATCTTATAATCTTCTACGAGATTATCGGAAAAATCCTTTCCATCAGCATACCATCTTGAATCCCAGTCCTTGATGATGCCGACTCTTAAGCCGTGAGGATTTACCTTCTGTCCCATCTTGATCTCCTTTCTTATCTCTCATTCAATATGATGGTGATATGACATGTTCTCTTCTCGATGCGATAAGCCATACCCCTTGCTCTCGGTCTGATACGCTTCATGGTTGTTGCCTTGCCTGCAAAGCACTCATCAACGTAGAGATTGTCCGGATCAAGTCCGTTGTTGTTCTCTGCATTGGCGATAGCTGACTTAAGCAGCTTGCCGATAACTGTTGATGCATATCTGGGGTTATATGAAAGTATTGCCTGCGCAGTCTGAACATCCTTACCCCTGATGGATGCGAGCACATACTCAGCCTTCTGGGCTGACATGCGGGCAAATGAGAGTTTCGCAAAAGGTCTTGTCTCCCTCTGCTCCTGATTTCTCTCTTTCTTTATCTGTGTTCTATGTCCCTTAGCCACTGTAGAGACCTCCTTTCGAAATTATCATCTCTTCTTCTCGTCTTTACCATGGCCACGATAGGTTCTTGTCGCAACAAACTCTCCAAGCTTGTGACCAACCATGTCCTCAGTGATATATACGGGAACATGCTTCCTTCCGTCATGAACGGCGATCGTATGACCTACCCATGCCGGGAAGATAGTAGAGCGGCGTGACCATGTCTTGATCACGGATTTATCTCCGGACTCATTCATCGCATCAATCTTCTTTAACAATGATTTGTCGGCGAAAGGTCCTTTCTTTAATGAACGTGACATATTCTATCCTCCTTACTTCGCAAGAGCTTTACCGTCACGACGACGGATGATCATCTTGTTCGACTGCTTATTCTTCTTCCTGGTCTTATATCCGAGTGCCGGCTTACCCCATGGAGTACATGGTCCCGGACGTCCTACAGGAGCCTTGCCCTCGCCACCACCGTGCGGATGGTCGTTCGGGTTCATGACTGAACCGCGGACTGTCGGGCGGATGCCCATATGGCGTTTTCTTCCTGCTTTACCGATATTGATCAGGTTGTGCTCGCCGTTTCCGATAACACCGATGGTTGCACGACATACGATCGGAACCATACGCATCTCTCCGGACGGCATACGAAGTATCGCATACTTGCCTTCTTTTGCCATCAGCTGAGCTGATGTTCCGGCTGCTCTTACCAGCTGTCCGCCGTGTCCCGGATACATCTCGATGTTGTGTACCTGTGTACCAACCGGCATATCCTTCATCTCCATGCAGTTACCTACACGAACCTCAGCGGTCTCACCGTTCATCAGGACATCTCCTACTTTCAGTCCGGCAGGTGCCAGGATGTATCTCTTCTCTCCGTCGGCATAGGACAAAAGCGCGATGTTTGCTGTACGGTTGGGATCATACTCGATAGTCTTTACCGTAGCGGGGATCCCGTCTTTATTTCTCTTAAAATCGATGATTCTGTACTTCCTTCTGTTGCCGCCGCCCTTGTGACGTACGGTTATCTTACCCTGAGCATTTCTACCCGCATGCTTCTTCAAAGGAGCGAGCAGGCTCTTCTCCGGTGTATCGGTAGTGATCTCTGAGAAATCATAACCGGTCATATTTCTTCTCGAAGGAGTATATGGATTATAACTCTTGATTCCCATTTTTTTCCTCACTTTCCTATATCAGTCAACTCTTACTATCAAAGACCTTCAAAGATCTCGATGTCTGCGCTCTCCTCTGTCAGCCAAACCATAGCCTTTTTGCGACTTGCCGTCTGACCGGATGTGCGTCCGCGACGCTTGGTCTTGCCTGAGACGTTCATGGTGTTTACCTTTTTAACCTCGGTTCCCGGGAACATCTTCTCGACTGCATCCTTGATCATAGTCTTGGTAGCGTCTGTATGTACATAAAACGTATATTTCTTGTAATCCATTCCTTCCATCGAGCTCTCGGTGATGACAGGCTTTAAGATCACATCATAATACTTGATATCAGCCATTATGCATACACCTCCTCGATCGCCTTGATGGCATTTTTCTCGATCACCAGTGTGTCATACTTCAGTATGTCATAGACATTCAGTCCGCTGGTGACATCCACCTTCTGAGCATCCTTATCCTCATTGCGAAGGAAGTAGGTGCTTCTCACACCCTCTAAGTTCCTTGCTGAGAGAGCTGCATTCTTCTGTGCATCGGTCGGTGCTGTCTGAGCGTCGCCGCCGAGTACGATAAATGCTTTCTTTGCTCCAACCGCATCAAGTGTCTGTGCCATGGTCTTGGTCTTTGGCTCATCGAACTTGAACTCATCGATGATGACCAGCTTCTCATCCCTGACCTTTGCTGAAAGCGCGCTCTTGAGAGCTGCCTCTTTCTCCTTGCGGTTCATCTTAAATCCATATTCTCTCGGTACCGGTGCAAATACCACTCCGCCTCCTGTCCACTGTGGTGAACGGATGGAACCCTGTCTTGCATGTCCTGTACCCTTCTGTCTCCAAGGCTTGCGACCACCGCCGCGAACCTCTGATCTTGTCTTGGCCTTCTGTGTGCCCTGACGTCTGTTTGCCAGCTGCAGTGTGGCAGCCTTATGAAGTAAATGCTCATTTATCGGAGCGGCAAAAACAGCATCGTTTATGTCGAGCTTTTCAACCTCTTTGCCGTCCATGTTGAGAACAGATACGCTTGCCATCTGTCTTTCCTCCTTCTATCATTTAATGGTTTTAACGGCTTCCTTAACGATGACTGTGGACTTCTTCGGTCCCGGTACTGCTCCTTTTATAAGGAGAAGATTCTCGTCAGCGTCAACTCTTACTATCTGAAGATTCTGGATGGTGACGTTTACCGCACCCATCTGTCCGGGCATCTTCTTGCCTTTGAATACCTTACTCGGATCAGATGCAGAACCGTTTGATCCTGCGTGGCGATGGAACTTGGAACCGTGTCCCATAGGTCCCCTCGACTGTCCGTGACGCTTGATGGCGCCCTGGAAGCCCTTACCCTTGGTCTTTGCGGAAACATCGACCATATCGCCGGCTTCAAATATATCTACTTTTATCTCCTGTCCCGGAGTGTACTCCGAAACATCTTCGAACTTGAACTCAGTCAAAAATCTCTTGTTATCAACACCTGCCTTGGCAAGATGTCCCTTGATCGGCTTGTTGAGAAGTTTCTCTCTGACATCGCCGTAAGCGACCTGGACTGCATCGTATCCGTCAGTCTCCTGTGTCTTTACCTGTGTCACGAATACCGGACCTGCTTTCAGCACGGTGACCGGAGTCATGATACCGTTCTCGTCATAGATCTGTGTCATGCCGATCTTTGTTGCTACGATAGCCTTTTTCATCTTGGTTTCCTCCTAACTTTATGTTATCATACATCCGACGATGCGGATCTGCGCGAAACTTCCCCAGGCGGAACCGTATGTTCACTGAGGCGCTATGTGTCCGCGTTGCATATGATAAACTTCTTCGTCGTGATTTCTATTTATATAATGAATCACTTCTTCATCTGAATGTCGATGGCAACTCCTGCAGGCAGGTCAACCCTTGAAAGAGCATCTACTGTCTTCTGTGTAGGACTGAGCACATCGATAAGTCTCTTGTGTGTCCTCTGCTCGAACTGCTCACGTGAATCCTTATACTTGTGAACGGCTCTCAAGATAGTAACAACTTCCTTCTTGGTCGGCATGGGAACCGGTCCCGATACCTTTGCTCCTGTCTTGTTTACAGTGTCAACCAGCTTTGACGCTGCCATGTCGATGATCTGATGATCATACGCTTTCAAGATGATTCTCATCTTCTGACTCTTTTTACTTGCCATAAAAATAGTCCCCTCCTTTTCGTACTATATTGATGTAGTACGACAAGCGGTGACTGTACACTCACTCGTGCGTGTCCATATGCTTCTCAAAAATATAGGCCGCACTCACCCCTTGGGCTCAATACGGTGGATCGCACGTTTATCCGCTCATGGCGGAAACTATGTTTCTGTACAGTGACTTGTCGTCATGATTGTCGGTCTCAGTCCGTGATTGCTGATCTTCAGACCTATGACCTCTAGACATTCGCTCCCCGGAAAAACCCGACTCAAACGGTATCGGAACATCACACAGTAGATATCCCTCCGGCGCATCGTCTCCTTATATAAGAAGCTCTGCACTGCCTCGCCGGCAACCTCCCGGATCTTCGCTATCATGTCACAGCAACCGACATCATAACACATATAAAAGAGAAATGCAAGCTTTTTTTTGATTTTTTTTAAAAAATCCGGCTACTCCGTCTTATTTTTAGCAAAATACTTCATAGCAGCCCCTCGATGTCGTCATATTCAAGGGTAGATATCGCCTCCACGATCTGAGAAACACGTTCCTTCTCATCATCGGGAACCCGGTGCCCGGACAGCTTCTCGCCCAGAGTATCTATCTCATCATAATCAGCATTCTCCAGATGTTTCTTAAGAAGCGTATAAATCTGCTCCAGGTCTTCCGCACTCATCTCGGGAAGCTCTGCATCATCTACCTGCTGCAGGTTCACTATCAGCATCAGCTTTTCACCGAGAGTCACATACTCCTCTACAAATCGGTCGATCTCTGCCTCCATGGTATCGGCATCACCACTTCTTCCCGCATCCTCGAGTCTCTCAGCAAAAGCACTCAGTCCCAGAGCACCGATGACGCGCGCCGTGCTTTTCATGCCGTGAACACGCACTGTCAGGTTTGCCAGATCGTCGTCAGCACGGTATCTCTCTATCTCTTCGGTATTCATCCCGATAGTCTCCACATAGGCACGCACGGCATCCAGATAGGCTTCCGTGTATCCGCAGTGATCGAGTCCCGCACTCACATCGAGTTCGGGGATTTCATATAAAAATGCCGGCAAGCTCTCTTCCTCTTCCTCATCGGGTCTATCCTCAGCCGGGAAAACCTTCTCATCGGGCAGATATCTGATGATGGCATCCTCCAGGCTCTCCGGATCTATCGGCTTGGTCAGATAATCATCAAAGCCTGCCTCTATATAGGTGTCACGCATGCCGGTGATAGCATTGGCAGTAAGGCAGATGATCGGCGTATCACGATTGGGATTGTCCTCGATGGCACGAAGCTCCTGCAGTGCCTCGATGCCATCCTTGTAGGGCATCATATGATCAAAGATGATGATATCGTACTTGTTTCTGGTTGCATAGAGTATCCCCTCATCTGCGCTGTTTGCAGTATCTATGTTCAGCTTTGTACGCTTCAGAAGATTGTTGAACACAACGAGATTGGCCGGGACGTCATCAACGACCAGGATGTATCCGTCAGGAGCGGTAAACTTCTCGTGATAACGCTTCCTCTCCGCCATAGAGCGCAGAAATGCAGTCTCGTAATCACCGACCTCTTCCCATCCGTTGACCTGCTGCTTTACGCTGAAGCTGAACTCCGACCCTTTGCCAAATTCACTGTCCACATACAGCTTGCTCCCCATCAGACTCAGGAGGCGTTGTGTGATAGTGAGTCCCAGACCGGTTCCTTCTATATTGCGATTATAATCATCATCTGCTCTCTCAAATGCATCAAACATCGTCTCGATATCTTTTTTCTGGATACCCACTCCGGTATCCTTTACACACACATTTAAGAGGATCATATCTTCCTCATCATCCAACTTCTCAAAGCCGACAATGAGCTTGATCATACCCTGCTTGGTATACTTTACAGCATTGGTCAAAAGATTGGTGACAGCCTGCTTAACTCTCGTCTCATCTCCGCGAAGATAGTTCGGTATACCGCTGTCTATATGCAGTTCGAGCTCAAGTCCCTTTTCTTCCGCTCTGGTCTGCGCCATGTTCACGAGGTCGTTGAGCACAGAGGACATCTCATAATCCACCGGGATGATGTCAAACTTCCCCGCCTCCATCTTGGAGAAATCAAGTATATCACTGATCAATCCCAAAAGAGTGTTGCCTGACGAACGTATATGATTGGCATAAACAAGTATATTCTCATCCTCGCACTCCCTCAAGACCATCTCATTCATACTGAGGATCGAGTTCATCGGCGTACGTATATCATGTGACATCGCCGAGAGAAAATAAGTCTTTGCACGGTTGGCAGTCTGCGCCTCTTGCACAGCAAGAGCAAGCTCTGTATTTTTTTCTCTGAGCTCGCGCTCCGCAGCTTCTTTTTCCTCCATCCTTTTTCTGGAGGCCGCAAGCCCTCTGACAGACAGCACGATGACAAGAGCTGCGATCGCAACTACTATCAGAGTGACTATCCAGATATTCTCTATCACAAGATCCCAAAAAGTATAATCATACAAACCGTCAACATATCGGTATGCCATACTCTGTATCTGATCGGCTCCTACGAGATTTATCCCCCGGTTGAGAAGTTTCAGAAGACCTTCTTCACCTATCCTCACGCCGAAGCAACGGTCATCATTTATACTGAGCTGCTTCATAGACAGCTCGCGATACTTTCTGTTTTTCAGAATATCGTTTGCTCTTACTCCGTTCAATGTCGTACTCTGTACGGTTCCGTCCATCACAGCTTCAAGACATTTATCTATAGAAGAAAAATATGTAAACTTCGCGTTTTCAAAATATTTTTTTACATAATAATACTGCATACGGTTGTTCTTGTTCACCGCAAAACTGGTGAGCTTCTGCTCGTCATAATCGCCTTTGTAGATGAGCTCCGTGGTTGAAGATACTACAGTGTTGGACTGATAGATGCCGCTCTCCTCGGAAAAATACCGTCCTCCGCCTACCGGGAAAACCACATCTACCTCACCGGCATGAACATCGGCGATCATGTCATCATAGTTTTCATAACAGATGTATGATATATCTTTTTTTCCTATATCAAGAGACTTTATGATCCCGGGAACAAGCTCCCTGACCAGTCCCGTAACCTGTCCGTCCGAACCCTCGTCACAGTACGGAAGATAATGCCTGAGATATCCTACTCGAAGCACATCGTTGCTTTCAAGCCAATCCTTCTCGGTTCCTGTCAGGGAACGACTGGTGATACTCTCCGAAAAATACTTGATACGGAGTGAATTGATATAGTTTGGCTCCTCCGTCATAAGCTCAGTCTGAGCCTGATTCAGCTCTTCCAGAAGATCAGGTCTCTTTATGTTCACACACAGATAGTAGTCAGATGTTCCGAATGCATAGAGAAGCTCGGCATCAGGCCTGTCCTGGGTACCATCGCTCTCGCCCACCATAACATCTACCTTTTTATCATCAAACTCCTGAAACATACTTTCATAATCAGGATACTTTACAACCTCGGCAGTGATGGAGTTTTCCTCGAGAAAACGATTTACGACGCCTACCATCGCACTGTCGAGCACTCCTATCCTTTTGCCTCCAAGCGTCTTATATGATGTGGTGACAGAGTCATCAGACGCGTGCTTGACCATATTGTAAGTTTCGTTGCCCATGGGCAGCTCGGGATAGCCGATGATGCCCTCGCGTTCCTCTGTTTTGGCGAGGCCGGCGAGCAGATCCACCTCACCATCAAGCAACATCTGGTATGTATCTGCGAAGCTCCCGTAAACATACTCGTATTTCCAACCGGTATACTCGGATATCTTGCCATAGTAGTCATAGGCATAGCCGTTTCTGACAGCTCCCTCCTTTGCACCTTTCTGGAAGATCTCGTTTTCAAAGTAACCGACCCTGACGATGTTTTCATCCTCGCCCGAAGCCTCCGCCCCCGCTGCCTCACTGATGTGAAAGGATGCCGGAGCCCAGAAAAAGGCACAAAAAAAACACAACAGAAGAAAGCCTGCGACTGTTCTGCGTGTTTTTTTTATGGACTGTATTAAAAAGGAATTATATTTTGCCATTTTTCCGTCTCAAAATAATGATCGATCGCCGAAACGATATCCATCTGCCTCATGCTTTTTAAAAGATAGCCCTGGGGTTTCAGACTCATCACCTTCATCACAGTTTCCTTGTCCGCTTTTCCCGTGAGAAATATAACCGGGATCTCCGCAGAGTCCGACTCGCTCCTCAGCATCTCGAGGACCTTGGTACCGTCCGTGATCGGCATATCATAATCCATCAGTATCAGATCCGGCCGATGCCCCGTGATGTACTTGATCGCCTGCATACCCGACTTCACTATGGTCACCTGGTACTTTTCCATCAGCCATTTCTTGACCATTTTTAAAAATGTTATGTCGTCATCAACTACAAGTATCCTTTTGGCGCCGCGTCGCTTTCTGGCTTCCTCAGCTTCATTTGAAATTACCTTTACTATATTCTTGTTTTCAAACGGTCTTATAAATGCTTCTTTTACTATATCCCTCGGGATAACACGATATGCCTTCTCAAGATCCTCACTGTATCCGGCCAGAAAAAGAGTCTTCACATCATCCACGCATACATCCTTGATGAATACAAGCGCCTGTGTATTGTCAGCCAACGCTTCATTTACATATAAAAAAACCATGTCGGCTTCATCTTTCTTGGCCTCGATCTCTTTGATCTCGGAATCTACACAGATGCAGTTCACACCCGACTCATCTATGGCCGCTATGATCGAATCCGTGATAAATGATTGTTCATTGCTCACTACAAGCAGCTTGTAATCATGATCCATCTGTCTTAAGCCTCCTGCTTACTGTCGTTATCATCCTCAGGTATACTGTCTCGCATCCTGTAATCCTTATCTTCATCTATCATCTCTATCATGATCTGCGCAAACTGCGGATCAAACTGAGTTCCCTTGCCATTCTCGATCTCTTCGCGGACAATCTCCTGCGACAAAAACCTCCTGTAACTGCGGTTACTCGTCATGGCATCATACGCATCAGCCACAGCAATCATCCGAGCTTCCTCCGGTATCTGCTCACCTGCGAGACCATCCGGATATCCTCTCCCATCATATCTCTCATGATGCCATCTCGCACCATCGGCAAGCCGTGGCATCTTTTTGATGCTCGATAGGATCTTCGCTCCCATGGTGGGATGTGTCTTGATTATCGCAAACTCCTCATCCGTGAGTCTGGCGGGTTTATTTATCACTTCATCAGGTACGCCGATCTTTCCGACATCGTGAAGAAGTCCCATCATAAATACGGCGTCCTGCTTTTGCGCGTCATATCCGAATCTTTTTGCTATCTCCCTGGAGTACTCCGCAACACGCAGAGAGTGACCGTTTGTATATGCATCCTTGGCATCGATCGCCGCTGCCAGTGACTCTACGACCTGGATAAATAACTCCTCGTACTCCACGGTCTTTTTCTCAACCTCATCAGCGAGATGTCTCTGCAGGCGCACAAGCTCTACTGCCCGTCTGACGCGAAGCACCAGGATGTTTGCAACAAGCGGCTTCCTGATGTAGTCCATCGCTCCGCATGAAAGTCCCTTGGCCTCGTCGGCCTCACCCTCGTTAGCCGTGAGAAATATAACCGGTATCTCACTACCCTTCTCCTCTCTGCTACGAAGTTGCTGCAGAACCTCAAAGCCGTCCATATCCGGCATGCGGATATCAAGCAGTATCAGATCCGGAGCCTCGTTCTCGCTGATATAATCCAAAAGCTGAGCTCCGCTCTTTAGGACAACAGCCTTCATATCCGCTTCTGTCAGGATATTCCACGCTCTTTTCAGTACTATAGAGTCATCATCAACTACTACGATCCGCGGCTGCATATGTCATCCTCCCTATATATAGTGAAAACCGCATCATAATTATAAACATCTATCAAAGCGTTCCCACTTGCGAAAATCGCAATACAAAACATCCTCCAACGCAATTTTCCATGCATAAATATCTTATCGTAAATACGTCTTATTGTCAATAAAAAAATGCTTGTTTATGCCTACTTCGTATGGTATACTTGAGATGTTGACACTACGTAAACAGAGAGAAAAACAATGAATGTGAGGTTGCTATGGCGCAGAATACCGATGAAGTCACATCAGAGATCGATATACCCAGTATCGACAATGATAAGGGGATCGAGAACTCCGGAAGTCCGATGCTGTTCAAAGAGCTTTTGGGAGATGTATACGGTAAGATAGATGATAAATGTGATGCTATCCGCAGTCATCTTAAGAACAATGATATAAAGAGCTACACAACCGAGGTTCATGCTCTGAAGACGACCTGTCGTATGATGGGCGCGATGGAGCTGGCAGAAAACTTCTACACTCTGGAGAAGCTGGGAACGGATAACAATGTCTCAAAGATCGAGGAGGACACTCCGGGTGTGCTTGCAGCTTTTTCTGCGCTGAAACCTTATCTGGAGCCATATGCCAAGGTGAAATCAGAGCCGGAGAAGGAGTATGATAAAACCAGTGTCATGGAGGTTTTGAACAGACTGGAAGCGGCAATCGGAGATTTTGATCTGACTGCAGCAGAAGCATGTACGGATGAGTTGGCTGAGTATGTTTTTGATGAGAGTATGGCTGCAAAGATAAAGAGGTTGTGTGAGCTGGTGGGAGATCTCGATTATGACGAGGCCGGGGAGATGATAGAGGGGGTGAAGGCTGCGTTGTGAGGCGCGGTGGCCGCGGCAGTCGCCCTGACCTGATAAGGATTGCAGCTCTCGCGAAGTGATGAGAAGCGCGTATGAGCCGATTGAAAGCGACTCTGTCACTTCCAATCGGCCCGCGGCAGTCGCCCTGACTTCCTGAAGCGACGAGCCACATGAGTTGATTGAAAGTGG
>JAFSTZ010000283.1 GCA_017445525.1 Eubacterium sp. | reverse complement strand
GGTTCACGCTCATCCAGAGGAAGCGAAGGAACATGATCATTTTCATATGATACATCCGGATACGGAGTGGGAGTCATGTCTTTCACACGCGGAAAAGATAGGCCTCGGAAGCAGAGAGTATAAGCTGGTGAAGATATGATGAATGCTTGCATTCGGGAATATGTATATGCATTTATCAGGAGGTATAAGGATGCAGACAGGTATTAAAGGACATACTGAACAGATAGTTGATGAGAGAGTCACGGCCGATACGGTAGGGAGTGGTCTTCTGCCGGTTTTTGCCACGCCTGCTATGATAGCTCTGATCGAGAAGACCGCATGGGAAAGTATCGCGGGTGAGTTGGAACCCGGACAGGGAACCGTCGGAACAAAAGTAGATGTAGCACATATCAGCGCCACACCTATAGGTATGAAAGTGTGGTGTGATACCGAGCTTGTCGAGGTTGATAATCGCCGCCTGGTTTTCTCAGTTACTGTATACGATGAAGCAGGAAAAATAGGCGAGGGTACTCACGAAAGATTTATCATTTATAATGATAAGTTTAAAGCCAAAGCCTATGAGAAGATAGGTTCCACTTCATGAGAGTGAAGTGATCTGATCGGTTTTGGAGATCGATTTTGGATGTGAAATATTTCTTGCATATAATAGGAAACTGTGGTAAAATACTGTTTCAAATGGGTTTAAAGATGCAATATCGGAGGATGGTCTCCGAAACGAGGAGGAAGAACATGAACGAAGACATGATAGAGATCCGTTGGCACGGTCGAGGCGGACAGGGAGCGAAGACCGCTTCGCAGCTTTTGGCGGATGCAGCATTTTCTGCCGGAAAGTATGTACAGTCTTTCCCGGAGTATGGTCCCGAGAGGTCGGGAGCACCGATCACGGCATATAACAGGATATCTGATGAGAGATGCAATATTCACTCTAACATATATGAGCCCGATTATGTGGTGGTAGTTGATGAGACTCTGCTTGACAGCGTTGATGTGACGGCGGGATTGAATCCTGATGGCGCGATCATCGTAAATACTCCCGAGACACCTGACGAGGTGAGGGGCAAGCTCAAGGGTTATCCAGGTCGCGTATGCACTATCGATGCCAGGAGCATCTCTATAGACTGTTTGGGGAGATATTTTCCGAACACACCGATGCTCGCTGCAGTAGTTGCGGTCAGTGGATGTGTTAGGAAAGATTCATTCTTAAAAGATATGGAGGAATCTTACTCGCATAAGTTTGCCAAGAAGCCGCAGGTGATCGAGGGCAATCTAAAGTGCCTGAGAAGATCGTTTGAGAGTGTGCAGGGTTGAAGGCATAGAGCATGGTAGAATACACAGCGAAGCAAAGTAAGTGATTTCCGCACGAGGTGGAGCCGTGGATAGTAACGAAAGAAACGGAAAGGAAGTAAAGATGAAAAAAGCAGCAGATATACATGAGAATATAGCGTGGCAGGATATGACCACGGGCTGTGAGATCTACGAGCCCGGCACATCCGAGCTTACCAAAACAGGTGAGTGGAGATCACGCACACCCATCTGGGACACATCGAAGTGCAAGCAGTGTTTGATGTGCACACCGTACTGTCCGGACTCATCGATACCGGTGGTAAACGGTAAAAGAACAGACTTTGATTATGATCATTGCAAGGGGTGCGGCATATGTCTGAAGGTATGTCCGTTCCAGGCGATCAGATGGGAGGATGAGAGATGAGCAAGAGAGAAAGATTATCAGGCAATGAGGCCATCGCAACGGCCATGAGGCAGATAAATCCTGACGTGTTTGCGATGTTTCCGATAACACCTTCCACCGAGATACCGCAGTTTTTTGCGCAGTATGTGGCAGATGGAAAAGTAGATACCGAGTTTATATGCGTGGAGAGTGAGCATTCATCCATGTCTGCATGTATGGGTGCTGAGGCAGCAGGATGTCGTGCAGTTACAGCGACTTCGTCTGCAGGGCTTTCTTTTATGAATGAGGCTCTCTATGTGGCGGCGTCATCGAGACTTCCCATCGTGCTTGCGGTGGCTTGTCGAGCGCTCACTGGACCGATCAATATCAATCATGACTATTCGGATTCCATGGCGGAGAGGGATTCCGGATTTATACAGCTTTACGGCGAGAACAACCAGGAGGTTTACGACAACTATCTGATGGCTCACCGTATCGCGGAGCATCCGGATGTGCGTCTGCCGCTGATGGTGTGCGAGGACGGATTTATCACATCGCACGCTCTGGAGAATATCGAGCTTGAAGACGATGATGAGGTGAAGAAGTTCGTCGGGACATATAACCCG
>JAFSTZ010000282.1 GCA_017445525.1 Eubacterium sp. | reverse complement strand
TTCGGGATACGGTTCGGAGTGGGTATCAAATATGACTCTTGGCTACGGGCCGGGAGACCATGAGGGCTTTACCCGTGCGAAGGAGATACTTCTTGAGGGGCTGACAAAGTATCTGAGCGATCAGTCCGTAAAGGGAGATATCAAGCTGTGGTTTGCGGGACACAGTCGCGGAGCCGGTACATGCGCTCTGGCAGAGGCTTATCTCGCCGATCATCCGGAATCGCTTCCTGACGGTGTTTCACTTCAAAGAGAGGATATCTACGGATATAATCTCAGCACGATACACGCGGCTACTTTTTCCTCGCAGGAGGACAGGGATCATATGCAGAAGGATTATCCGTTCATCCACAATATCGAACTGCCATATGATATCTTCAAGGAGTTGATACCTTCTTACTATGGGTTTGACAGATACGGTGTGACACATGGACTGTATTATACACCGGATGATGAGAAAAAAGCGTTGAAGATTCTGGAGAAGACAGATCCCGCGCTATACAGTACATACAGTAGACATATACCTTCAGAACACGGAGTTGCAGAGTTGATGAGTGCATTTGTCAGTACAATGACAGAGAAGATCCCGTCCAGAAAGATATATGTTGATGAATGGCAGAAAAAGATAGACGGCATAAGGGATGTGCCGGATCTGCTGCCGGTATTCATGCCCATCTTCATTGATATGAAAACGGCGCAGGCAGATGTATATGCAGCGACTATACAGCATTATTCACAGGTTATGTACTGCTTTCTCAGCATAGATCTGCATGGATTAGCATGATCTGTGTTTATCTGATCCAGACGAAGCCCATCAGCTCGTGATAGAACAGAGCTCCGTAGTGCTTTTCATTCAGACCCTCGAGAGCCTGCTTTGCGTGCTCCTGGAGCTCGTCTGCATCCACACCGTCTCCGCCGAATGCTCCTCCCATGTGGAGATTGATCGGTGGCAGAGTTTCATCTTTGAACTTGAGCTTGGAGTTGACATCTTTTATCTTGTCCTTGATGAGATCTGTCATCGACGGAGCGGCATTTACCAGGATGACGGCGAGCAGGCCGTTGTCCAGACGGCAGACATAGTCGTGTGACCGGAATGCTTTTCTGAGCTGCTTTGCAGCGAGCACGGTCATACGATCTGCTACTTCCTGTCCGTGTTTCTCTATGATCTCGTCGTGTTTTTCATCCTCTATGTACAGAAGTGCACTGGTCTCACAGTCTATATTTTTCATCAGGAAATCATATCCCTCAGCGTTGTACAGATCAGTTTCAGCATCGTGCATCTCCTCGTAGTGAGGCTGATCCTCGGTATTTATACTGGTATGTCTCAGACGGTTGTAGGTCTTTGCCAGAAAACGGACCTCGGTTGCACCCTGCATGGGGAGATCCTTGTCCTCGCGGATAAGCTCGATGGTGTACTGCAGCGGCTTTACGACGAGGCGTGAGTTCAGGACTACGATGAGGATGATCACTATGATCATCATGACGGTCAGGACATCCTCGATGATCAGCTGGTTTTCAAGCTTTGCCGACATCTTCAGCTGATCTTCCCCCATATCCTCGGAAAGGGAGTCCATACATTTTTGCATATAGTCGGAAATCTGATTCTTTGCTTTGCGATAATCCTCGCCGAAGACGAGATCTGTTGCTTTCTCTTTTTTCTTTTCATCTGAGAGAGACATATCCGAGTCGGAAACCTCGGCTTCCTGTATCTCTTCCGGATACTCGGACAGATCCTGACCGTGAGCCAGCACTGTGAGCTTTGCCGCTGTGTACTCGGCGTCCATCAGCTGGGTTGACTCCTCCATCGCCTTTCTGAGGTCGTTCAGTGCGTCGGTGTAGGTACGGTGACTCTCGAGATTCTTCAGGGCGTTATCACGTCTTTTGGTGACATTTGCTTCCTCGAAGTAATCATCCAGATACACTTTGTTTCCGGTGGCAACGAAGCAGCGGATCCTGTCGGTCAAAAAGTCAGATCCCACCTGCAGGTCATATGCGCTGGTACGCCATTTGCTGAGGTTCTGGGTTATCTCATGTGATTCTTTAAACGTCGCCGAAGAAAAATACATCACGATGATCATGCATGCAGCTATGATCAGAGCTATGATCAACATGATGGTATTGAGTCTCTTTATGGGAACTCCCTGTCCCTTTTTTCTTTTTCTGTTTTCCATGATGTATACTCCTTATCTATATAAATGCGGAAGCGCCGATAAAAGCGTTTTCACATGTGATGATCGCGGCACAAAATGCCCTTACGCACTATTATAACAAAAAATCATAAATTTTCAATCATTTTCTTTAAAAATGATTGACGATATCCGGCAGTTAAATTATAATGTACATAACGAGATATGATAGGAAACTGACAACAGAACAATCAATTTAGGGGTGTCATGCACTCCGGAAAGAGAGGTACATAGAGATGAAATACGTTTGTGAGGTTTGCGGATACGTTCATGAAGGTGACGAGCCACCCGAGGTTTGTCCCAAGTGCAAGAAAACCGGTACTTTTAAGCCGGCTGAGGATGGCGGAGCTAATCCGTATGCAGGTACCCAGACCGAGAAGAATCTCCAGGCGGCGTTTGCCGGAGAGTCACAGGCCAGAAACAAGTACACCTACTTTGCATCCGTTGCAAAGAAGGAGGGATATGAGCAGATCGCCGATCTTTTCCTGAAGACCGCGGACAATGAAAAAGAGCATGCAAAGATGTGGTTCAAAGAGTTAAAGGGTATCGGATCTACTCCGGAGAACTTAAAAGCTGCTGCTGACGGTGAGAATTATGAGTGGACAGATATGTATGAGGATTTTGCTGCCACCGCCGAGAAGGAGGGATTTCCTGAGCTTGCCGCCAAGTTCCGCGGGGTTGCTGCCATCGAGAAGCGTCACGAGGAGCGTTATCGCGCACTTCTGCATAACGTAGAGACCAAAGAGGTTTTTGAGAAGAGCGAGGTTAAGGTATGGGAGTGCAGGAACTGCGGACATATCGTAGTCGGCACCAAGGCACCGGATGTTTGTCCGGTATGCGCTCATCCTCAGAGCTACTTCGAGGTTTCAGCTGAGAACTATTGATGAATGGAAAAAAATAGGGATTGCATTTTTTTGCAATCCCTGTTTTTTTTACGCTGTTTGTCTTACGCCTTTACTCTGTCGTAGTTTGCGCCTACCAGCTTCCAGTCGATGATCTCAAAAAGCTTGGCTACATAGTCTGCGCGCAGATTCTTATAGTTGAGATAGTATGCGTGCTCCCAGACATCTATAGCGAGGATGGGGATGAAACCTGTGCCCTCGCTGATAGGGTTATCCTGATTCGGGCTGTTGGATACCATCAGGTCTCCGGCAGAGTTGGCAGAGAGCCACGCCCAGCCTGAACCGAACTGTCCCAGAGCCAGCTTGGTGAGCTCATCCTTCAGTGCATCATAGCTTCCGAACTTCTCATCTATCTTTGCTGCCAGCTCACCCTCGGGCTTAGTGTTGCCTTCAGCTGAGAGAGTAGAGAAGTAGAGGTTGTGGTTGTAGAAGCCGCCACCGTTGTTACGGATGGCTTTTCTCAGTCCCTCATCGCTGATGGTGTCGAGGCTTCCGAGAAGCTTCTCGATATCCATATCTGCCACACCTGCCTTTTCTGCGGCATCGTTGAGATTCTTTGTATAGAGTGCGTGATGCTTGCCATAGTGTGTCTCAATGGTCAGCGCATCGATCTGGGGCTCCAGACCGTTGGTTTCGTAGCTAAGCTTTACCTGTTCAAACATAGTATACTCCTTTCACTTGATGTTATGCTACATCTGAGTTTTCCGACTGCGGAGTGTGTTTGTTCATCCGGCGGAAGTCCTGTAGATGGCAGCAACTTTACTTGACATGTACCGAGATTTATTGTAACATTATTACCGCAAAAAGTAAACAGATTTTTAGAGAATTCTGTGAAGCAGCTGTAGAGTGTCAAAGGCACGGATTCTCCGTATGTGGAGTGAAGTCGTGAACAGTCTTTAAGCATATGAGGAGTAGGAGATGAGATACATCAAGAAAACGCTGTGTATATGCCTGGTGGCGGTAACATTTATCTGTATGGGCTGCGGTCTGTCACAGATGCCGAAGCCCGGAGAGAATGAAGGGATCTTTTATAAAAAGAAGACAGAGAATCCGGATGCCAGCCCAACTCCGCTGCCTGAGACCTTTGGTTTTGTGGATGCCCACGGTCGCGAGTTCCTGGCTATAGTTGATCAGAGAGTGAAAAAGGTCAGCTATGACTGGAGCAAGCTCAAACACAAGAAGGGCAGTGACAAGATCGCCTATGATGACGGGGAGTACACGATAGTGAAGGGCGTGGATGTCTCGCATCACAACGGCACGATAGATTGGAATAAGGTGAAAAAACAGGGATATGAGTTTGCTATCTTAAGACTTGGCTACAGAGGCTACGGTACGGACGGCACGCTGAATGTGGATGAGCAGTTTCAGACGAGCTTTAAGGCTGCGAGGAAGGCCGGTATGAAGCTGGGAGTGTATTTCTTCTCTCAGGCTGTAAATGAACAGGAGGCGCTTGAGGAGGCCGAGCTGACGCTGACGGAGCTGAACAACTCAAAGCTCGATCTGCCGGTTTTCTTTGATCCTGAGTTGATCACCAATGACAAGGCGAGGACTGACGGACTGTCCGGAAAGCAGTTTACCCAAAATACCATAGCTTACTGCGAGCGTATACGGGAAGCCGGGTATCAGCCTGCCATCTACTCCAATCTTTACTGGGAGGCAAGACTTTTTGATCTGTATGAGCTGCGTGATTATCCGATCTGGTATGCCGACTATCAGGCAGTGCCGCAGACGCCTTATGACTTTAAGTTCTGGCAGTATTCCGAGAGTGGCAGTGTGGATGGGATCACCGGCGGGACCGATCTGGATGTGATGTTTGTCAAGAAAAAGAAAAAATCATAAAAAAACCCCCGACAGCCATAAGGCGTTCGGGGGATTGTTATCTGTATACCAGGATATCGTCTATCAGAAATCCTTTACTACGGTAAGGTCAACGGTCTTACCTACGATGGAAACCTTGATACCGTCTGCAACAGCGCGGAGCACTGACTGCTCATACTGATCCCACTCTTCGGACTCGATGTAGCGGTTTGCAGTATCATCGATGTTGAGATCAGGAGTATATACGTATTTATCTGTATCAGAGATCATAGCCTCCACAAAGGCGTTGCGGAGATTACCGAGGAAAGTCTTTGCAGCTTCGTTCTTTCCTGAGGTTGAAGCGGCGAGCAGTGTTTCACGCTTGAGCTTATCCATAACTGTCTTAGTGGTCATATGCAACTCAAAGTGCTTATCTTCACTTTCAACCCAGAAGGACGCTTCCATCTCGCCGGTGACGCTTCGTGCAAGACTGAGCATCTCTTCGGCGCAGAGCTGCAGGCGTAAAGACTGTTTGTTATCGAGACCCCTGAACTGAGCTGCCTTCTCGGTCTCGAGTTTTGCTGCATCGATTCCTTTACCCTGGTTATCGATCGTGATAACATCTGATTTCATGTATGATCTCCTTTCTTGAAGCAGAATAATGGTTATTTATACTATTGATACCAAATAGAACGTGCTACTCAACATCAATAATAGTAGAATTATAGCATTTATGCAGACTTTTGTCAACACCCGAAAAAAGACGAAATCAAAATTTTTAAAACTTATGTTACTATTCACGGTAGAATACGTAGCGAATTGAAGTATGGGATTTCCGCATGAGGAGTGATGCCGTGAATGGTAACATGCAATCTTCTTCTGCTGAGAAATAACTTATTGATTTGTACATAAAAAAGTGGTATAGTATATGAGGAAAGCTTGGTTAGGTTTTGAAAGGAGGCTTCACATGGATATTGAAAAGATGTTTAGCAACTTTACAGAGGAACAGATGGCAAAGGCAAAGGCTTGCAAGACAACCCAGGAGTTACTGGAGTTGGCAGGCTCGGAAGGTATCGAAC
>JAFSTZ010000281.1 GCA_017445525.1 Eubacterium sp. | reverse complement strand
GGCTTGAAGATGTTTAGAGAGTCGGTCGATAGTGTTTTTCTTTTTGGCTGACTCAGAAAGCCGGTCAGAGATATCAGAGAGAAGACAACTGCCTGATGCCAGGATGCCATAAACCATGTCAGCTACAAACTTTTGATCAGGTCGAGAGAGGTTTTTGGAAATCTTTTTTTAAAATATTGAAAAAAGTGCGGAAACTCAAGTAGAAAAATCAGTTGAATCACCGGGGCGGATATGATATAATTTTAACGCAGTTATTTTTATAAAAATGGAGGATAACGATATGATCAATGACAGACGACCGGACGACATGGTCCGGATCACCAATGCAGAACTGGCGGACGCATTTATCGAGGAGCAGGTTGCTGCGATGAAGGAGCAGATCGGAGATAAAAAGGTGCTCCTGGCTTTATCGGGCGGAGTGGATTCATCCGTTGTGGCAGCGCTTCTCATCAAAGCGATCGGGCAGCAGCTCGTGTGTGTGCATGTGAATCACGGATTGCTGCGCAAGGGTGAGCCGGAGCAGGTTATCGAGGTGTTTAAGAATCAGATGAAAGCGAACCTCGTATACGTGGATGCTACTGATCGTTTTCTGGATAAGCTTGCCGGTGTTACGGATCCCGAGACCAAGCGCAAGATCATCGGCGGAGAGTTCATCGAGGTGTTTGCTGAGGAGGCGAGAAAGCTCGACGGGATCGAGTTTCTGGCGCAGGGTACTATCTGGCCGGATATCCTTGAGAGTGAGAACGGTATCAAGGCTCATCATAATGCCGGAGGTCTTCCGGAGGATATGGACTTTGAGCTGGTTGAGCCGGTGAAGATCCTTTTCAAAGATGAGATCCGTATCGTGGGTGAGCGTCTCGGACTGCCGGCAAACATGGTTTATCGTCAGCCGTTCCCGGGCCCCGGTCTCGGAGTACGCTGTCCGGGTGCGATCACCAGAGATCGTCTGGAGGCTGTGCGTGAGTCGGATGCCATATTGCGTGAGGAGTTTGCGGCAGCCGGACTCGAGGGCAAGGTTTGGCAGTACTTTACTGTTGTCCCTGACTTCAAGTCAACCGGTATCAAGGACGGCAACCGCGCATTCGAGTGGTGCGTCATCATCCGTGCGGTAAACACAACCGACGCTATGACCGCAGAGGTCGAGGATATTCCGTTTGACCTGATGAAGAAGCTAGTAAGCCGAATCACATCCGAGGTCAAGGGCGTAAACAGGGTTCTCTATGACTTCACCCCAAAACCGACCGGAACGATAGAGATGGAGTAATTTATAAAACTCCGGAAACCGTCGAAAAATGGCGATTTCCGGAGTCTTTTTTTGTCTTCCGGTACTAAATTGGTACTAAGAATAGTAGTGTTCATTCTATAAGTCATTTTTTCTATCTTTTTGTATTCCAAAACAAGATTACAATTCCATAACTAATCAAGCTTTATACTTTGCACGTAAAGAGGAGTCGGCCAGTTGATCTTCCAGCGGAAGTATTCATCTTCGGTTATTTTTCCATCAAGCAGAGCGGTTCGTACCTTGCACCAGTCCTCCATATAGCGCTCGATCGGTTCGATGTTTTTGAAAATGAGTGCGATCGGCCAGCGCATGGTTCCGTTTATGTAATCGCTGTCCTTTCCGTAGGTCAGCTCGCCGTGATCGACAGGGTTGGCCATCTCAAGCTTTTTAATCGAGAGGATATCAATGCCCTTTTCATCCTCTAACCAGAGAAGATTGATCATAAAGTCATCAATGAGTGTGATGCCATGTCCTTCGACCATCATTGGTTGACATTTGAAGATGTCGCAGAACTCCTGAATGATATCTTTTTTTGGGACGCGATATCCACTTTCATATTGTGAAACACGGATGGCGGCTGATTTTTCATCGAAGCCTAAGCGGACTCCGAGCTCCGATTGTGTCATATCAAATGCTAATCGGATACGCTTCATTCTGTCACCGGTATGCATTTTTTCACTTCCTTCCTTATATATAACTGATGCCATACGCATGACTCCATTGCTTCGCAATTCTCGTCCTGCTACAACATTCGGAATCCGCTATTTTACATGCTTTGCATGTAAAATGCTACTTCCTCATGTTGTGGGGTCTCAGGAATAAAATCCTTGTTCAAGCAAGCTTGAACCGGATTTATATTCCATTCGACCTTGGCATCATACAATTGCGTTACAATTCATCCTCTAATAGTGATTATAACATATCAAAAACGATTTGAAAAGAGAAATTTTAACAAATTCGATAAATTTAACAAAAATGCTTGACAGGGGTTAAGCAGATATGTTATAGTGTCGATATCTGGAATATAACAAAAAAGTTTAATCATTGAAAGCGTTGATTTCAATAAGGGTAGAAAGGGGGTGATCCCATGGATAGTCTTTTCTATGATGTCGGTCAGGTCATGGAGATGCTCGGCGTATCGAAGTCCAAGGCTTACGCAATCATACAGGAATTGAATCGTGAGCTGAAGGACAAAGGGTACATTACCTTCGCTGGGAAGGTGAATCGGGCATATTTCAGGGAAAAGATCTACGGCATGAAAGAAGAATCACAGACACATGAAGTGGTTCTTAGATAATCAAATCAGGGCATTAGCCCGGAAAGTGAGGTGGATTATGCCGGCTTACAGAGATGAAGAAACCGGAAAATGGTTCGTGAAGTTCTACTGCAAGAACTGGCACGGACAGAACAAACAGATTAAAAAGAGGGGCTTCGAGACCAAGCGGGATGCTTTGGATTTCGAGAGGCACTTCAAAGTAAGGGAGTCCAGGAATTTGGATATGACCTTTGGCGATTTTTATGAATTGTACACCGCTGATCGGAAAATCCGACTCAAGGAAAACACATGGGCTTCCAAAGAGCATGTGATAAGAACCAAGATACTTCCATATTTCAAAGATGTCAAGATCAATGAGATCGAGCCTGCGGATGTTGTGAAGTGGCAGAATGAGCTGATGGAAATGTATGGAAAAGACGGGAAAAAGCTTTCCGAGACATATCGAAAGACGATTCATAGTCAGCTTAGCGCCATCTTCAATCATGCTTGTAAGTATTATGGCTTGAAAAAGAATCCGGCGCAGATTGCCGGAAATATGGGTAAGGAAGAGACCTCAGAAATGCAGTTTTGGACAAAAGAAGAGTATCATAAGTTTTCGGAAGCACTGATCGATCATCCGGTTGCGTATTATGCATTCGAGGTTCTGTATTGGACTGGAATACGATTGGGAGAGCTGCTGGCGCTGACGATGGAGGATTTCGACGAAGCGACCGGAACACTTCGAATCAACAAATCCTATCAAAGACTGAATGGGCGCGACCTGATCACGGAGCCGAAGACAAAAAAGAGTAATCGGGTGATCAAGATACCTCATTTCCTTATGGAAGAGATGCAGACGTATTTTGAAACCTTATATCAGCAGAAGAAAACGGATCCGATCTTTCCGGTGACAAAGAGCTATATGCATCATCAGATGGATTACGGAAGCGAAAAGGCCGGGGTTAAACGGATTCGTATTCATGATCTGAGGCATTCGCATGTTTCACTGCTGATCGACGAAGGCTTCTCAGCTGTTGCAATCGCCGAACGCCTAGGACACGAGAGCATAGCAATCACCTATCGATACTCACACCTGTTCCCTACGAAACAGTCCGAGATGGCAGCTAGGCTGGATGATCTGAAAGAAAGAATGGAGAGTGATGACGATGAGTGAGAGAATTGTTGATAGAAATGGCAGGTGGAGAAACAAGACAGTAGCATTTCGGATGTCTCCGGCGGAAGCCTGCGAGCTGGATGATAAAGTAAAGCTCTCAGGGCTTACCAAACAGGAATACTTGATTCGAGCGTGTCTTGATCACAGAGTCAAAGTAGTATGTAGCATAAAGGTTGTCCGACAGATGCAGGAGTATCTGGAGGCCATATTGTTTGAGCTTCAGTCGCTCCGGGAAGGAAGCGAGCCGAGCGAGGAAATGCTCGGAATCTT
>JAFSTZ010000280.1 GCA_017445525.1 Eubacterium sp. | reverse complement strand
TACTGTACGCAAGTATCTCCATCTTTACCGGGATGGCGATGGTTCAGTATCATAAAAATGCGCTGCTCGAGATCGATTATACAAAACGGCTCAATAAAGAAGTAAAAAAACAAACCGCGCTCGTTGAAGAGAAAAGCAAAAAGATCGAGCAGATGTCGTTTCAGACGATCCAGACGCTGGCCAACGCTATCGACGCAAAGGATCCGTACACCCAGGGACACTCAAACCGCGTCAGCCTGTACTCTGTCAAGCTTGCCGAGGCACTCGGATGGGACCATGAAAGGATAGAAGATCTCCGTTTCGCAGCCATGCTGCACGACATCGGCAAGATAGGAGTCCCTGACTCCATCCTGAACAACCCCAGACGGCTGACGGATGTAGAGTATGATATCATCAAGTCGCATACAACCGTCGGAGGTGATATCCTCAAAGACAAAGTGATCATAACCCAGGCCGAGGATGTTGCCAGATCTCACCACGAGCGATACGACGGGACAGGATATCCGAAGGGATTAAAAGGCAAAGAGATCTCGGAAGAAGCCCGGATAGTGGCTATCGCAGACGCCTTTGATGCCATGAGTTCCTCGAGAGTATATCGAAAAGCATGCAAAAGCGATCATATCCTGCACGAGTTAAATGAAGGAAAGGGAAAGCAGTTCGACCCGGAGATGATCCCGGTATTTATAAATCTTTGGGAGTCAGGAGAACTGGATGAGATCCTGAAGCATGATGTAGTGGTTGAAGACGAAACTACTGAGATCTCATCTATACTCCTTCAGGAGGTAGTTGAGACATTTGCATCCCAGAGCCAGACAGAGGATATAGACATCACGACCGGCATACGCGGGCGCACCTCAGGCGAGACGGAGATAGCCGCAACGATGCAGGAGACTGCAGGCTGCCTGGTATTTTTTGATATAGATAATCTGAAAAAGATAAATGATACGCAGGGGCACGATGTCGGAGACAAGGTGCTGAAAATGATGGGAGATACTCTCCTCACCAACTGCAAATATGATATCTGCTGCAGACTGGGTGGAGATGAATTCCTCGTATTTATGAAGCAGATAACAAAACAGGAGGCAGCAAACAAAGTCCTCCGTATAATCGATGATTTTGAAAAAAGGAAAAAGGAAGATGAGCGACTGGCTCCTGCTTCGCTCTCTGCCGGCATGGCTATGAGCAAACCGGAGAATACGTATTCCGAGGTATACAGCCGGGCAGACAAAGCACTTTATCATATAAAACAAAACGGAAAAAAAGGATACGAGTTTTACAGAAAAGATACCGATGGCGTCGACAATCAGGCTGACATCAACAAGATCGTCGGCAGCATACAGACCAGCGGAAGCTACAGTGGTGCCATGGGTGTTGAATACCGCGAGTTCACGAAGCTCTATGAATTTATCAAGAACCTTGAAAAACGTTTCTCACACCCGTTCAAGCTTGTCATGATAACTCTGGAATCAGAGGATAAAAACGACCCGGGATCGCACGAGGCAGAGAAAGCCATGTACTATATGGAACAGGCTATATTGCAGACGATCCGCGACGTGGATATCATGACCAGATACAACAAGCTTCAATTCCTGGTGATCCTGCTGGGAACCGATCAGGACGGTGTAACAT
>JAFSTZ010000279.1 GCA_017445525.1 Eubacterium sp. | reverse complement strand
GGTCAGTTCACGATGACAGAGGTTCATAGCGCAAAAGGCAGGGCGGATTGCATCGTAGAGACAGATGACTATGTATATGTGTTTGAATTCAAAAGGGATTCTACTGCCGATGAGGCGATAAAACAGATCGACGATATGGGATATGCAAAACCTTATGCAGCAGACCCGAGAACGCTTATCAAAATAGGAGCAAACTTCGACTCTAAAGAAAGAAATCTCGATGGCTGGAAGGTAGTTATTTGATCTTGATCTTCATCTATCTTACCATATTCATAGTAATTAAAAAGCTTTGCAATTGCAAGGCTTTTTTAAATTCTCGAAATTTCAGCTTTTATAATGTTTTGATTATTCCTTATTTCTTCGATAATAGTCTTCAAGTTTTGACTCAGCGGCTTGGATTTATTACCAACTCTATTATCAACCTAATTTATCCGATTGAATGATTTATAGGTATTCCTGATTTTATAATAGTGAAAAAAACTATTATACGAGGAGGGTTGCCGATGAGTTCAGCAGTTTACGGATATGTGAGAGTATCCACTCAGTGTCAGCATGAGGATCGACAGATGATAGCAATGGAAGAGATGGATGTGCCGAAACAGAATATCTATGTCGACAAGCAATCAGGAAAGGACTTTGATAAAGCGGAAGTACTGTATTATTACTTATGTGAGTACAGTAATATTGAAAAGCCTTAACTGATGCAGTAATCTTCGGTCAAGATCCCCGGATCGGGTTCGGTGATCCTGCCTGATTGGAGGGAAAAGTATATCAAATAAGTATAAAAAAAGTCCTTGCAATAGCGAGGCTTTTTTTGTATAATGAGGGTGTCAGAAGGAGGAGGTTTTAGCTTTGGGAAAGAGAAAAAAGAAGACAATAGAGGAGTTGACGATATCCGACGACTTTATGTTTGGTGCGGTCATGTCGAATCCGAAGCTGTGCAAACCACTTCTGGAGATGATTCTCGGTGTTAGGATAAAAAAGATTGAGTATCCGGAACTACAGAAGACAATTGATAAGCAGTACGGATCAAAGGGTATACGTCTCGATGTGTATGTTGAGGATGATGAGAACACCATTTACAACATAGAGATACAGGCCACCATGTTCAAATATATGGCAAAAAGGATGAGGTATTACCAGGGGCTTATTGACTTGAACATTATAGATAAAGGCGAAGAGTATTCAAGCTTGAAGAAGAGTTTTGTCATATTCATCTGTACATATGATCCGTTTGGAGAGGGTCGGTATGTGTATACATTTGAAAACCGGTGTTTGGAAAATCCGGATATGTCTTTCGGAGATGATACAACAAAGATTATCTTGAACACCGAAGGAACTGTCGGTGATATCAGCGAAGAATTGAGAGCAACGCTTCGGTATATTGCGGGAGATGGTCCGAAGACGGAATATACAAAGGAATTAGACAATGAAGTTGTCGATGTTCGTAAAAGTGAGAAATGGAGGCGAGAGTTTATGACTTTATTGATGAGAGATAAAGAAAACAAGAAGCTCGGGAAATATGAGAATATGGTAGAAGCAATTAAAAATGGTACTATCAGAGGTTTATCTGTTATTGACTTGTCGGGAATTCTCGGAGTTAGTGAAGATTTGGTTCATGCTGTTCTTGATTGTATGGCTGCTCATCCTGATTGGGATAACGAGGATATTGCAGACTGGCTCATACAGGAGTATGAGTGACGTTAATTATGGTGCTGTGAACAGTAGCTTTTTTGAATTGTTTATTTAAAAGAGTCCTTGCTTTGTGAGGACTCTTTGTGTATAATGAGGGTGGTGATCTCGGATGAACGATCTTTTAAAGAAGGTGATCATCACGCTTTTTTCGTTACAACAATTGCAGTAAATGAACCATCGTCTGCCGTCGCATAGATATCGCCGTCCATCCTTTTCATAAGCTCCCTGCTGATATAGAGTCCGAGACCTGAACCCTTCTTTTCTCCGACGTTGCTTCCGCGGTAGAATGAATCAAAGATATGTAGCATCTCGTCCTCCTTCGGACCGGCACCGCTGCTTTTGACATGGATCAGCCTGGCGTCTTCCTCCTCCGAGAATGAGATATCCACCTCGTTTCCGTCACCGTATTTTATAGCGTTTTCAAGGAGATTTTGCAGCACCTCTATCAACCGGTCTTTATCACCTTTCAGTAGGATATTACCGTGATCACCGATAGCAAAGTTCGTATGAAGTCCGGCAAATCTTTCCGTATAATAACTGCTTATCTCTGACATGACTTCATCGAGATAAAACTCGCTGTCCTTCACTTCGATCGCAAGGAAATCCTCGCGTGAAGCTGCAGTGATCTCGTCTATATAGCGGTGCAGTTCTTCAGCATTTTTCCTGATACCGTCGTAAGCCTGCTTCTGCTTCTCGGGAGTATCATATAGGCCGGAGGACAGTGCCTTTTCATACAGCTCGATAGCTGACAACGGAGTCTTGATATCATGTGAAAGTGAGAGCATAAGTGTCTTGCGTTCCTTTTGATATTCCTTCTCTCGTTCACGTCCCGCCTCGAGCTGCTCACGGAGCATATCAAGTCCCCACAGAAATCTTCCAAAGACCTTGCTTTTCTCTTCATGAAGAGGCTTGGCGAGATTGCCTCTGGCGAGGTCAACTGCCATCTTCTCCATCGCAGCAAACGGGCGCATGACATTTATATAGATAGATATAAATACGACGGCCGTAATAATGAGCATGATACCGAAACCGATGTTCATATATATCAGTGGGTTATCGGATTCGTCAGTATAGTATTCTATGCGATACAGCTCACCGTTTATCCGCTCGACGACGTAGGGGACACCGGTATGCTGATCGGGATCATAGATGGACACCGAGATGATATGAGGGTATTTAGTATTATTAAATCTGATCGATCCGGTCTGTTTATCTGAAGATAGATCATCATGTATTTGAGCGTCAGAAGATATCTCTGTATCGGGAACGATCGGTGATGACTGTATATCATCAACCAGTCTTTTGATCTCGACCAGATAGTTTTTATCTATACTTTTATCAGAAGAAATGATAAGAAAATTACTTGCTGCGATCAGCAATAATTCGATTATAATTATACTTATAAATATCCGTTTTATAGTATCACCTCCGGCGGATGTTATTGAAGCATAGGCACTTATTATTTATTCGTTACTATTCACGGCTGTCACTCCCCATGCGGAGAGTCCGTGCCTTCGGCACTCTATTGCTGCTTCGCAGCACTCTCCTTATGATGGGGAGTGACAGCCTTCAGCCTGAATTACATCCATAAATACTTACGGATGCAAGCATCCGACGTATTCATGGATGTAATTCAGCCGTGAATAGTAACATTTATTCATACCTATATCCGACACCCCATACCGTCACTATATGCTCGGGCTTCTTTGGATTCGCTTCGATCTTTTTTCGCAGGCTGTTTATATGTACGTTCAGAGTTTGAGGTTCTGATTCCGAATCGCTGCCCCAAATCGTGTTAAAGAGATACTCCTTTTTCATAGTAGTTCCCTTGTTCTCGATCAAAAGTTTCAGAAGCTCGAACTCTTTCCCGGTCATTGGCACATCCTTGCCATCAACCTGCAGAGTTTGCTTGGCAGAGTTTAATATGAGATTGCCTTCACGCATTTCCTCGACTTCATACTTTCGTCGAAAAATCCCCTTTATTTTTGCAAGAAGTATATCGATGTCATATGGCTTTTCTATATAGTCATCTGCACCCAGCTCAAGACCGCGCAGCTGGTCGGATTTATCTGTTCGAGCACTGGCAATCAGAATAGGAGTATTTGCTTTTTCACGTATCTTTGAACATACCTGAAAACCGTCGACACCCGGCAGATTTATATCCAGTACTACCAGTTTTGCGCCGTACATTTTATATATTTTCAGAGCCTTTTCTCCGTTTTCCGCGATACTGACGACATAACCTTCTCTCTCGAGGAAATCATTTAAGAGTGCCGCTATCTCTTTGTGATCTTCTACAATTAATATATCAAGCATAAGGCATCCTTTCTGTGAATAATATTGCAATAATTATAGCGGAATACAGTTACTATGTCAATGGTTGCCGCAGACGAGCAGATAGATCCCCCTACTTGATCGAGTTTTATATAATTGAAATCTGAAGGTATAGTTATTCCGTCTATTGACACATATTAGTGATTTTGATATAATACAAACTGTTATTTAGACACCAAGGAGGTTGTAACCGATGAAACTCGAAGTGAAAGATCTTAATAAAAGCTACGGAACCAAACATGTCTTAAAAGGCATAGATTTTTCCGTAGAGAGCGGACAGGCGCTCGGCCTTTTGGGAAGAAACGGAGCAGGAAAGACAACTATCATCCGCATACTTATGGATGTATTTGGTGCTGATTCAGGTGAGATACTGATGGACGGCAAGCCCATAGATCACAATAAGATAAGCAAGGGGTACCTTCCGGAGGAG
>JAFSTZ010000278.1 GCA_017445525.1 Eubacterium sp. | reverse complement strand
GCAGTTAAGGCGGAAGAACTGCGAAAAAAAATGATAGCGCAAAAAAGGGATTTTACCTTTGAGACGGTTTTATCTACAGACCGGAATCTTCTGCTTCTGCGTAATGCGAAAGAACAGGGATATTTTGTGAGATGTATCTATGTTTTGACATTTGAATATTATGATAAAGAGATTCTGCAGGGATCACGGATATACATATTACATCACCGGATCACTTGACCTGAAATGATCAGTGTCTTTTTATAGAAAAAAGCAGATGCCATTATTTATCATACAGATCATGGTTTATGGAGAAGAGAGGATATGAGAAAAATAACGGGAATACTGATTTTTATGATCGTTTCGATCCTTGCATGCGGCTGCAGCGGGGCAGGCTCCGATATAGAATATAAATTGGCAGATGTCCATCCTGTAAACGGAAGGCAGGGGATATGCTCGGAAAACGGGTATTATTGGGTAAGCGGATCCGGGACGCTGGCAAAGTATAATAAAGAGTGGGATCTCGTGGCAGAGAATACGGACCCGTTTGAGGGTTACACGCTGGAAGTAAACCATATCGGGGATATCGATGTCTACAACAACGAGCTTTATCTTGGTGTGGAGTATTTTAATGATGGAGAGGGGAGAAATATCCAGGTCGCTATCTATGACGGTGACACCCTGAAATTAAAGAGGGTATTTCCCTTCCGCTCCGATACCGGTCAAAAGGAGTGCAGCGGGATCGCCGTAGATCCTGATTCCCGAACGGTATATATGACCTCGTGGATCGATGATGTATCCAGTGAGTATCTGTACACTTATGATCTGGATTCGGGTGATCATAAAGGAAAGATCAAACTGCAGCAGAGTTTGAAATGGCTGCAGGGCATCGCCTGTCACGACGGAGATATCTATATGACATGTGATGATGGAGATGCTGATAAAAATGAACCGGATCACATGTACAGGGTGGTAGTATCAGATGATAAAAAGACCGGTGATGTGACCCTTGAAAAGACCTTTGATGACGTGACGAGACAGGGGGAGATCGAAGGCTTGAATTTCGATGAGGAAAGAGATCAGTTTCTTCTCTTGTACAACAGGGGTGCAAAGATCGTCGCCGGTATGCCTGCAGGATTCTATGATGGTTATGACGAAGAGATACATGAAGTGTTTGTATACGATATGGTGAAGTGATGGTTTATGACTGTCCCCTTTTTGTCCCCTTTTATATGATAAACTCCGTATATAGGTTAAAAGAATGTTGCTTTGCGCAGAATCATATATAAGAAATGGAGGATTTGCCATGAAAAAAATGATGAAAAGGATCACAGCAGTATGCATGACATTTGTTATACTCTCTGTCACACCGTTGAATGATATATCTCAAAAGGCAATATCACAGCCGAGGACTGCCAGGGCAGCAGAATCGGACGGAAAGAATATATCAGAAGTTCTCATCGGCATGTGCGAGACTGATGAAGAAGCAAAAAAAGAACTCGAAGAGAGCGGATACACCATTCTTAAAGATGAGTCCGGAAACTACGCTGATCTGAATGAGGGTGCCGGTTCAAAGAGTATTTTTAAAAAGGGTGCAAATGACAAAAAAATTTATCTGGGATACAAAACTACTTCGGATCCAAAGGAAGCTATCACGGATCTTGCAGCTATCAACATGGGTGTAGATGATAACAGCAGACCTTATTCCACAGAGGATTACAATGTTCTCATGAAAAAAGCCATGGATTCCCAGATAAAGCCGTTTGTCGAGAGATTCATCGCCACACTGAATGAGTACCGCGAAAACTACAATATGCCAAAAAACACATTTAATCATATCCGTGCAGACTACACGAGACAGATGTTAAACAAGCTTAACGATGATGACACCGGTAAGCCGGTAGGCGATCTCCTTCTGAACGAGACAAAATATGAGATGGGAGACACCGCTTATAACGCACTTTCTGACGAAGAAAAAAAGAACCATGCAGATATCCTGACGATGATTATGCAGGCGAATGGTCAGGCAACGCTTGCGATGGAAACGCTTCTTTCCAAGGCGACTGATACATCTGATGATACATGGATCGACAGGTTTACAGCGACTACGTTAGAGGATCTTGAGGATCGTATAAAGGAGGAAAATACCAATATCGCATCGCAGACGGATCTTAACGCAGCTTTGGACAAAAAATATCAGGATACTGCCAAAAATCTTCTTGATAAATGGGAAACTTTTCGTGATGAGATCACAGACTATGAAGACACCGCTGATATACTCGAAGATACAACCAAAGATATAGAGGAGAAAGTAGCAGAGATAGAAAGCTTGGATCCTGATAATATGAGTATGGAGGAAGAGGCTAAGGTAGCAAAGGTGACGGATGAAGTTACCGATCATTTATATGATGAACGGGCAGTCAAGGTGGGAACTTATCTTGATACACTAAGCTATGAAGACGGAACACTCCGTGACTTTTTCAGCAGAGACTATGAAGATGTAAAAACAGCCTCCGGGTTGCGATCACTATATCCAATAGTCGATGCTTTGACTCCGGGACAAATAGCAGGATTGGAATTTCTGTCATTTGCTGATCTTGTCATGTTGGCGATGTCGGATGAGGAAATGTATGGATCGATACAGGAATGTCTGGACGCTGTGGAAACCACATCGATATACGATGGTGTAGACAGAGAGATCTATGAGGAAGGCGGAGTAGCCATGACCTCAAATGCTCTCAGGACAACCGCCGCTTCTTCTGAACCTGTGGGTTTCAGCCCCAGTAAGGCTACCACTCTATTATACGTAGCTACGTTCAGTATTGTGGGGTTTACAGCCATTGCCTTGAAAGCCTCATTTTTCCGGAATTCCGCAGGTGCACTTAGATATGAATTTAGTGCTCCCGTAGGCAGGCTTGCTATCGGAATATCGGTTTTAGCAGTCATTGTTATGGGATTTAGCGTGTTTTTAACCATAAAGGATATACAGGATTATTATAAAACTAAATATGTTCCTATC
>JAFSTZ010000277.1 GCA_017445525.1 Eubacterium sp. | reverse complement strand
GGGCAGAAAATATGAGAGTCTTGAGAACGGACTTACGCTCGGTGAGACACTTCTCATCCCGACAAAGATATATGTCAAGGCACTTAAGTCTGTTCGTGATGCGGGAGTTACTATCAAGGCGTGCTCGCATATCACCGGCGGAGGTTTTTATGAGAATATCCCGCGTATGTTGACCGATAAGACTCATGCGGTCGTACATGTGGGAAGCTTTGATATACCGCCGATCTTTTCTATGCTTGCAAGCGATGGAAATGTTGATAAGCAGGTGATGTTTAACACATATAACATGGGTATAGGTATGGTTATAGCAGTTGCATCAGACCAGGTGGATGCTGCAGTTTCAGCGATAGAAAAATCAGGTGAGAAGCCATATGTTATCGGTGAGATCATTGCCGGCGAGAAGGGTATCACTCTGACTGAGTAACAAATAAATATTGCTTTTAATTATCATATATCAGCAATTATTTATATAGAAAAATATATAGTTTTATATCAAAGGATGTACAGATGTTGAAAGTAGCAGTTTACGTCTCCGGAGGCGGAACAAACCTCCAGGCTATCATAGACAGAGTAAAAGACGGTACCATAACAAATACTGAATTGGTTTTGGTTATCAGCAATAAGCCCGGAGCACATGCTCTTGACCGGGCTGCTGAGGCAGGGATACCTTCAGCGGTTATCGAGCCGAAAGCATACGAATCAAGGGAGGACTTCGGTGCTGCCATGATAGATGAGCTTAAAAAGGCAGGGGCGGATCTGGTTGTTCTTGCAGGTTATCTGGTGATACTTCCCGTCAATCTGGTACGTGCATTTGAGGGACGGATGATCAATATCCACCCATCTTTGATCCCTTCGCACTGCGGTGAAGGTTACTACGGTCTGAAGGTTCATGAGTCGGTTCTGGCCAGGGGCAATAAGGTCACGGGAGCTACAGTTCACTTTGTTGACGAGGGGACAGACTCGGGACCGATCATCCTGCAAAAGGCAGTTGAGGTGATGGACGATGATACGCCGGAGACACTTCAACGGCGGGTTATGGAGCAGGCTGAGTGGCACATCCTGCCGAAGGCTATCGACCTGATCGCCAATAATAGGGTGGCGATAGAGGGTAAAATAACAAGAATCATTTCTTGATATAGGTGAAGCGGTTCTGTAGTCGGTTCTGTAGTCGCTTCTTTAATCAAATATAGTTATTAAATACTTGTCATTACACCGAGAATAGTAGGAGGATTTATGGACATACTGATCGTAGGAAGCGGCGGAAGAGAGCACGCGATAGCGGCCGCTGTTAAAAAGTCAAAGCATGCTGATAAAATCTACTGCGCACCGGGCAACGGTGGTATCGCCGGTATAGCCGAGTGTGTTGACATCACAGCGATGGAGTTTGACAAGCTGGCTGACTTCGCTGAGGAGAAGAATATCGGACTTACTATCATAGGTATGGACGATCCGCTTGTGGGTGGTATAGTAGATGTGTTTGAGGCGAGAGGGTTGCGTGTCTTCGGTCCGAGGAAGAATGCCGCTATCATAGAGGGATCAAAGGCGTTCTCCAAGGATCTTATGAAGAAATACGGCATACCTACCGCTGCATATGAGAACTTTGATGATGTCGACAAGGCACTTGCATATCTCGATACGCAGAAAGCACCGATAGTTGTCAAGGCATCGGGACTGGCTCTCGGAAAGGGAGTACTCATCTGTCAGACAATCGATGAAGCTAAAGATGCCGTAAAGTCGATCATGCTTGACAAGCAGTTCGGTGATGCGGGCAAGGAGATAGTCATCGAGGAGTTTCTGACAGGCAGAGAGGTGTCTGTACTGTGTTATTGCGACGGAACTCATATAGCCCCCATGACAAGTGCCCAGGATCACAAGAGAGCAAAAGACGGTGATCAGGGACTGAACACAGGAGGCATGGGGACGTTCTCACCGAGTCCGTTTTATGATAGTGATATCAAAAAGTTCTGTGAGGACAAGGTTTATCAGCCGACCATGGATGCGATGAAAGCCGAGGGTAGGGATTTCGTCGGGATCCTCTTTGTAGGACTCATCCTGACAGAGGACGGACCGAAAGTTCTTGAGTATAATGCCAGATTCGGTGATCCGGAGGCTCAGGTCGTTCTGCCTCGCATGAAAAATGACATCATCGAAGTCATGGAGGCCTGTATCGACGGCAAGCTGGATACCATCGATCTCGAGTTTGAGGACAATGCAGCCGTATGCGTAGTTCTCGCGTCAGACGGATATCCGCTGGCTTATGAGAAAGGAAAAGAGATCCACGGTCTTGAGGCTTTTGAAGGCAAGGATGACTACTTTGTCTTCCACGCCGGAACCAAAGCAGCAGACGGCAAAATACTCACCAACGGTGGTAGAGTGCTTGGAGTGACAGCCCTTGGCTCTGATTTGAAGATTGCCCGACAGAAGGCATATGAGGCAACCGAGTGGATCACATTTGATAATAAATACATGCGTAATGATATAGGCAAGGCAATCATGTAATTATAATCAGCAATTATCCGATTTTACGAACAGTTTATTATAAGCAGACTTTTTTGCCTGCGAATAATAAACTTGTATCGTAAAGTCGGCGGTGAAACTGTAGTAGTCAAATCTTCAGATCACCTTATAATACATCATTTCCAGGAGGAGCAATCATGTACAGTTTTGATGAAGTAAAAAAAGTTGATGAGGAAGTAGCAAGAGCCATTGAGCTTGAGACAGGTCGTCAGAACGACCATATCGAGCTGATAGCGTCAGAGAACTTTGTATCAAAGGCAGTTATGGCAGCCATGGGCTCGACGCTTACAAACAAGTATGCGGAGGGGTATCCGGGCAAGCGTTACTACGGTGGTTGTCAGTATGTCGATATCGTTGAGGATTTGGCTCGTGACCGTGCCAAGAAGCTTTTCAACTGCACCTATGCCAACGTGCAGCCGCATTCCGGTGCACAGGCAAACATGGCGGTTTTCTTTGCTCTGGTTAAACCGGGTGAGACTGTTATGGGTATGAATCTTGATCATGGCGGACATCTTTCTCACGGAAGCCCGGCAAACATCTCAGGAACTTACTACAATATCGTTCCTTACGGTGTTGATGACAGCGGTTTTATCGATTATGATGAGGTTCTTCGTATCGCCAAAGAGTGCAAGCCGAAGATGATCATCGCAGGAGCATCTGCTTACTGCAGAAAGATCGACTTCAAGAGATTCAGAGAGATCGCCGATGAAGTCGGAGCTTTTCTCATGGTAGATATAGCTCATATCGCCGGTCTGGTTGCATCCGGTTATCATGAGAGCCCGATACCTTATGCACATGTGACTACAACTACTACGCATAAGACACTCAGAGGACCGAGAGGCGGTATGATCCTTTCGTCTGAGGAGTTTGCTACCGAGCATAAGCTTAACAAGGCTATATTCCCAGGTATCCAGGGTGGCCCGCTTATGCATGTTATCGCAGCAAAGGCTGTATGCTTCGGTGAGGCTTTAAAGCCTGAGTTCAAGGAGTATGGCAAGGGCATCATCGACAACGCACAGGCTCTTTGCAACGGTCTTTTGAACAGAGGTATAGATATTGTTTCAGGTGGTACCGACAATCACCTTATGCTTGTTGACCTTGTAAAGAAGGGGCTTACCGGTAAAGAGGTTGAGGGATGGCTTGATGATGCCAACATCACCGCTAACAAGAATACGATCCCGAATGATCCTCAGTCACCTTTTGTTACAAGCGGTATCCGTCTCGGATCAGCCGCTGTTACATCTCGTGGCTTCAATACCTCTGATATGGATAAGGTCGCTGAAGCAATCGCCATGATAATTGATGATCATGAAGCAAATATGGATAAGGCTAAGTCTATCGTTAAGTCGTTGACTGATGCTCATCCGTTATATGATATCCAGTAATATGAGTAAACGTTTATTTATCGCCGAAAAGCCGAGCGTTGCCAAGGAGTTTGCCCGTGTTATGGGAGTGAGCGGCGCCGGCAGGGACGGCTATCTCGAGTCCGAGGATACTGTTGTGACCTGGTGTGTCGGACATCTGGTAACTATGAGTTATCCCGAGGTCTATGATCCGGCCATGAAGAAATGGTCTTCGGAGACCTTGCCATTTATACCGGAAAACTTTTTGTATGAGGTTATACCGCAGGTCAAAAAGCAGTTTGATATAGTGAGCGGTCTTTTGAACCGGGATGATGTGGATACTATCTATGTATGTACCGACTCGGGACGTGAGGGAGAGTATATATACAGACTTGTGGATGCTCAGGCTCACGTGCCTGATACCAAGAAAAAACTTCGCGTCTGGATAGATTCACAGACAGAGGATGAGATCAAAAGAGGTGTCAGGGAAGCCAGACCTATCAGTGATTATGATCCGTTGAGTGCATCGGCCTATCTTCGTGCAAAAGAAGACTATCTGATGGGGATCAATTTTTCCAGGATCCTTTCTATCAGGTACGGCAAATGGTTGAATGACAGTATCTCTGACAAGAAGTGGACATCCATCTCTGTCGGAAGAGTTATGACTTGTGTTCTGGGGATGGTTGTTGTCAGGGAGTGGGATATAAGGAGGTTTGTAAAGACTCCGTTTTACAGAGTGCTGGGCGATTTTGCCATAGAGGGAGCGCATTTCTCCGGAGAATGGAAGGTCAGGGAGGGCTCTGCGTACTATGAGCCTGAGATATACGTTCTTTCCTCGGATGAGAAGTACAATCCGGATAAAAAAGACGATCAATCTGATGAAGCAAAGACAGGTAAGCAGGCAGATTTTTCTTTGTCAAGAGTTATGTACAAGGAGAATGGCTTTCGTGAAGAGAAGGATGCTAAAGCGCTTATAGACAGTCTTGCTCCTTATGAAGAAACAAAGGGAGTTATCGAGGCGGTTACAAAGAAAAAAGAGAAAAAGAATCCTCCACTGCTTTTCAATCTTGCTGAGCTGCAAAATCTGTCTTCCAAGCTGTTTAAGATCAGTCCTGATGAGACGCTTGCCATAGTTCAGGAGCTCTATGAGAGAAAGCTGGTGACTTATCCC
>JAFSTZ010000276.1 GCA_017445525.1 Eubacterium sp. | reverse complement strand
TTGTCGTAGATATACTTGACAAGCTCCTCGAGTGCAGGGATATTGTTCTGCATGTTCGGGATCTCAACATACGAGATGCACCCGCCTCTCGAGATCTCCTGGAACTGCTGCTCGAATGCGAACTTATCGAATGCATCGATCTTCTCACGAACATCCACATGATATGAGTTTGTATAATATCCCTTATCGGTGATATCCTCGATGTCGCCGAATCTCTGTCTGTCTATCTCGGCAAACCTGTAACACAGGCTCTCTGCCGGTGTTCCATACAGGGCAAATCCTATATTGGTCTCAGCTTTCCATGTGTCCGTAGCGGAGCGAAGTCTGTTCATAAGCTTCTTGGCAAACTCCTCACCCTCCGGCTCTGTCTGGCTCTGTCCGGTCATCAGCTTGGTAACCTCATACAGACCGATATATCCGAGAGATATAGTGGAGTAACCACCGTGAAGCAGCGGATCGATGGACTCGCCCGGCTGTAATCTTGCGATAGCTCCGTACTGCCAGTGGATCGGGCTAACATCGGATGTGACCTTCTCGAGAGCTCTGTGTCTGCACATAAGAGCCTCAAAACAAAGTGAAAGTCTCTCCTCAAGCAGCTGCCAGAAATACTCCATATTTCCCTTTGCGATGATACCGATCTGAGGCAGGTTCAGAGAAACAACTCCCTGATTGAATCTACCCTCGAACTTGACGTTGCCGTTCTCATCGTACCAAGGTGAAAGGAAGCTACGGCATCCCATCGGTGAGAATACATTGCCATCCTCAATCTCACGCATCTTCTTGGCTGAGATATAATCAGGATACATACGCTTTGCCGAGCACTCTACAGCAAGCTTGGTTACATAGTCAAACTTTCCTCCGGCAAGTCTGTTGTTCTCGTCGAGAACATAAACCAGCTTCGGGAATGCCGGTGTCACATAGACACCCTTTTTGTTCTTGATACCCTCAAGTCTCTGACGCAGGATCTCCTCGATGATCATCGCATTCTCCTCGATGTACTCATCGTCCTCACGCAAATAGAGGAAAAGTGTTACGAAAGGTGACTGACCGTTGGTCGTCATCAAAGTATTTATCTGATACTGGATAGTCTGCACGCCGGATCTCAACTCATCGCGGACCCTCTCCTGAACCATCTGCTCGATAGTCTCGGCATCAACCGAATCTCCGAACTTGGTCATATAACGTGCACGGAACTTCTCTGCACTCTTTCTCAGGTACTTTCCGAGATGTACGGTATCAACAGACTGTCCGCCGTACTGCGAGCTCGCTACTGCAGCGATAACCTGTGTGGTCACGGTGCAGGCTACCTGGAAGCTCTTGGGGCTCTCAATAAGCTTTCCGTTCATAACAGTACCGTTGTCCAGTATATCACCGATATTAATCAGACAACAGTTAAAAATGGGTTGGATGAAATAATCCATATCATGGAAATGGATAGTTCCTTCCTCGTGTGCCTTAACGATCTTCTCGGGCAGAAGGACTCTCTTCGTAAGGTCCTTGCTGACCTCCCCTGCGATCAGATCACGCTGCGTGCTGGCCACGTATGCGTTCTTATTGGAGTTTTCCTCCATAACATCCTTGTTAGAGTTTTGAATGAGACTCATGATCGAGTCATCAGTCGTGTTTGCCTTCCTGACAAGCTCTCTGGTGTAACGATAAATAATGTACTTCTTCGCAAGTGAAAACTTTCCGGCAGCCATGAGCTTCTGCTCGATGATGTCCTGGATGTCCTCCACCTGCATGGTATCCCTCTTCATCCCTTCGATGCCTGCGATAATCCCGTCTATCGCATCATCACTTACCTTCTCGAACTGATCAACTTCTGCATTTGCCTTGCGGATAGCTACCAGTATTTTGTTTCTGTCGTAGTCTACTGTACGACCATCCCTCTTAATAACTCTCACTGCTATACATCTCCTTTCGCGTGCTTTCGGGATTCTACTACTGTAACAAACTCTCCTCGCCCCCGGGAATGTGTCTTTCGCCATGGAGTAATATTTGCCGTCTCACCCCTGAGGCCATCTGCAAACCATTATAGCATTGAGATTAAATTAAGTCAAGACAAAATACAAGATGTTGTGTAAAAAGTTTTTGCTATGCCCAAATATACGTATTTTCGGCTATCTACACTTGTAGACGCACGGGAAACTCCTGATTTTTCAGCCACCATATCGTGTTGTTTGAAGAGTTTTTTAGCACAATATGGGGTATGCCAGTTTGAGGTGACTGCATAAAAAAGGTCAGTCAAGTGCAAACCCAACGATCCGTCTCAGCGAGGCTATCTTTCTCGCTGAGACTGCTTACTTGCATTTAATGATTATGATCATTCTGCAACTGATTCATAAATTCTTGTGACAGCATCCTTAGTCAACTTAAC
>JAFSTZ010000275.1 GCA_017445525.1 Eubacterium sp. | reverse complement strand
CTTCCGGTCCTCTTTCTTCTGTTTCATCCATCATCTTGCTGCTCTTCCTTTCCTGGCCTTTTCCGCTATTTCCTCCCGCTGCCTGCACAGATCCGCCCCTTTGGAGCGACTGTAGTGAGGACACACGTACTGTAAAGCTCTACCGGATCACCTGCGGCTCGTGAGGATATCGGAGGCCTCCTGTATCGAGCGGTACATCCCATATCCCTTCATGGCTTTTCTTGCTTTTTGCAGTGTAATAGGATCCGGCTTATTGCCGGATTCTATTTCTTTGATCAGCAGATCTATATGCGAGCGCATCGTCATCATGGTGGAGGCCATGTTGCGCATTATATCGATCACATTCCTCTGATTCCCGCTGACGAAATCAACCATATCTTCTCTTCCGATCCTCAAAGCCAGTACATCCGAATACGCCCTGACTGTATATATCGATGGTTTGTTCAAAAGCATTCCGAGTTCGCCGAAGCAGCTGTGAGGTCCGATTATCTTGATAAGGGTCTCCTGGTCCGAACCGAATCCGACATATACTTCAGCGTGACCAGATACGATCTTAAACATGTCAGTGTTGGATTCACCCTCCCTGACAATGATCGTCTCCTCCGGATACTTTTCTATCTTGGCGTTCATATATTCCTGACCCTCCTGTACCGACACGCTCATTGTATCACAAAAATATGAGTCAATGGGGACGGTTCTCTCTGACTCACCTCCGGTGAGTCAAGGAGAACCGTCCCCGGTGACTCAGCGGAAGATCTTGAGCCTCTGAAAGATCCGGAAGACATGGTATAATCACCTATATGTGGAGGGAACGATCATGAAAAAAACTGGAGTATCATTTTATCATTGAGCCTTGCTGTAATAATTGTTTCGCCTATCCCATGTTTGCCTACAACGTGATAAAGAACAGCGATAAAGAAACCGGTCTTCTTGATCCGGCAGTCAGACAGTTCAGGGCTGCTATATACGCTGTCGGCAACGGGGATATGACAGTGGATGAGGCTGTTGCCTCTTTCGGGACTCTTTCGGAGGATTAGGCGGATGTCGTCAGTTTCTACATACGGCATCATACTTGCGTATATTGTCATCACCTCCGTCATAACCTTCGTCTGCTTCGGTGTCGATAAATGGAAAGCTGCCAATCATAAATGGCGCATCAAAGAAGCTACCCTTATCGGTCTGTGCCTCATCGGGGGATCCCCCGGTGGGCTCTCCGGCATGTACCTTTTCCGGCACAAGACACGCAAGCCCCTGTTTTGCATCGGGATCCCTCTGATCCTCATCATACAGGTGGTATGCGCCGTGATCCTGTATACCTCCCTGTGACTCACGAGTCCCTTTTCCACCTGAAAACAGCGACACCTATGATCACCGCATATCCTATAAAAGACAACAAGGTCGGGACCTCACCGAGAAATACCGATCCCAGTATCGCCGCAAAAACAACCTGCGTATAGTCAAACACCGATATCTCCTTTGCCGGTGCAAACTTATACGCAGAGGTTATGCTGAATTGACCCAATGTAGCGGAAAGGCCGGCCAGTATCAGACACAGGAGCTGCCATGGCCGGAGGATGACAAAGTTCATCGCGATGAACGGAACAGTCACAAGGGTCGAGAACACCGAAAAGCAAAGCACGATGATAGGTGTTCTCTCGCCCTTTTTCCCAAGTTTTCTCACAAATACATAAGCCGTGCCGGCACCGAAGCCGCCATACAGTCCGATAAGCGCCGGAAAAAGCTGAACGTTATCACCCGTCGGCCTGACGATCAGCATAGCTCCGAGGAAGGCTATCATGACTGCGGCTATATCTATCTTCTTGGGTCTTTCCTTCAGTATCGGTATGGATATGAGAATGGCAAAAAATGGCGACAGCTTATTGAGCATATTCGTATCTGCTATGTTCAGCCTGTCTATGGCATAGAAATTCGCGATAAGCCCGCTGGTCCCAAACAGACATCTGAAAAAAACATCTACGCCACACCCTTTTTTGATGCATATCTTCTCCCCTGATCTGATCAGCAGTATCAGTGATACAACAAAAGCTACGGCATTTCTGAAAAACGCTTTCTCCATGGTCGGGACATCACCTGATATCCTTACGAAAAACGTCATCAGGGAAAAGCCCAAAGCCGCAAACAGAATACAGATTATCCCTTTTGATCTATTGGATATGTCCGAAATACTTTTCATCAGCTGATCTCTCTAACCAGATAAGCGATAACCTTCCTCCGTGTCAGAAATCCAGCTCTTTTTTTCTAAAGAGCAAATATGCCAAAATAATGGAAACTGCGCTGATCTTTGCAACATGCCAAAGCAGAGTAAAGATTGCCGTTCCACCGGAAAGCAGCAGATCTACTTTTGCACATTCGAGGGCATGTGAAAAGATATGTCTGTCTATATGCCAGTGATTGATCACAGGGATGCCATCCAGACCGCTCAGCATCGTTCCAGTATCTCTAAGAGCGGATAATCCCCTTGTAAGTCACCTATCCCTTCTCTGTTATTTTGGGCCCGTGTAAACATTTCACTCACGCCGAAGGAATCTATATTACTGT